>JANYAY010000011.1 GCA_025361065.1 Deltaproteobacteria bacterium | reverse complement strand
AATGTTTGTAACTGCAAGAGCCGCTAACAGCCATTTTCAAACTTCATTAGCTTTAAATAAATCTGTCCGTACGCAGTAACAACTGCTTCATCTAGCGGGTTAAAGTCCCGTCCGGGGAATTGTCCGATTCACCCCGGTAGTTCAAGGGAGCGGCGTCTTGGCAACAAGGGGTCGTAAGTTTCCAATTGGCGAAGCAGCAGGCCGTAACGCAAGTGAACCTATAGGAAGCCTCGTTAAACTGTAAAGAAGATGCCGACCCAGTGGACATATGGGGAAGGCCGAAGACGCGGGCATGGGAAACGGAAGCGGTCCGTGGGATCTTCCGGGGTAGCAAGGGCGGCATGTTGCGGAAGAAAAGCAGTCCAGTGCTGGAGACCCGATATAGTGAAGTTGGAGGGATATCAACCGGTGCGTATAAGGCAACGAAATCGCGGCGGGCTATATCGGGAGTCGGAGGGGTTCATAGTACCGTTTGAGGGCAAGGGACAACACAACCCTGCCCGAGGGAAGGGACTCTACTTTGTTCATGCAACCGAAGGGTGAAGGGAGAGGGGATTGCAGCGATGCTAACAACCCCGGAGAACATCAGGACACTACAGAGGAAGCTTTACCATAAGGCCAAGCAAGAGAAAGCCTATCGCTTCTATGCCTTGTACGACAAGATTTATCGGGTGGACACCCTCAGTCATGCCTATAACCTTGTCCGTGCCAATAAAGGGAGCGCCGGGATAGACGGCGTCACCTTTGAAGCCATCGAGACGGGAGAAGGGATAACCGCCTTTCTGGCGGAGTTGGAAGAAGCACTAAAGAGCAAGACCTATCGACCCGACCCCGTAAAGCGGGTAATGATACCCAAAGCAAACGGCGATAAAAGGCCGTTGGGTATCCCGACGATACGGGACAGGGTGGCTCAAATGGCCGTAAAATTGGTCATTGAGCCGATCTTTGAAGCGGATTTCTGCGATAACTCATACGGATTCAGACCCCGGAAGTCAGCCCATGATGCAGTCGATGATATCGCCTATGCCATGAATAGAGGCTATACGGAGGTCATCGATGCCGATCTGAGCAAGTACTTTGACACCATACCCCATTCCAATCTCCTGGCCGTAGTTGCCGAGCGGATCAGTGACGGCGAAATGCTTCGCATCATCAAGCTGTGGCTCAAAGCCCCGGTCATGGAAGAGGACAAGGATGGAAAGAAAAGGAACGTTGGCGGCGGCAAGGGAAGCCGCAAAGGCACCCCGCAAGGGGGCGTAATCTCGCCGTTGTTATCAAACCTGTACCTGCATCTTCTGGATAGGATATGGGAACGGCATCAACTGGAGATGAAACTCGGAGCAAGAATCGTGCGTTATGCGGACGATGTCGTTGTTCTGTGCCGGCGTGGAAGCGATCGTCCGATGCAAATGCTGCGTCGGATACTGGAAAGGTTGGAACTCACCCTGAATGAGACAAAGACACGGATCGTCAATGCCTACGATGGGGAGTTTGACTTTCTTGGATTCAGCATCTGGATGGGGAAAGGCAGGAAAACGGGGAAGTATTATCCCCATGTTCAACCTTCAAAGAAATCCATGCAAGCCATCAAAGACCGGGTTACCCATCTTACGACAAGAAGTCGGACGATTATGCCGCTTGACTGGATAGTGAATGAGGTCAATGCCACCGTTCGCGGCTGGGTCGGCTACTTTCATTATCGCAATTGCAGCAAAACAATGGGCCATATACGGCACCATGTGGAAGAGCGTTTGATCACGCATTTGCGCAAGAGGCACAAGGTCAGAGATCGGAAGGTGGGATACGCCAGGTTTGAATACCGGGCGTTGTACGAAAGGTACGGGCTTTACAAAGTGCCGACAACGGCGTTTTGGAAGAAGGCGCATGCCTTAAAGTGAAGAACATCGGAAAGCCGTGTGCGGGAAAATCGCATGCACGGTTTGATGAGGGAGGATTGGCTATGCCAATAAGGTGCGGCTATTTAGGCACCGTCAGACGAAAGGGACGGAAACAGATAAGCCAGCCTAAAGAGGTTATTGCCAGTTCTCTACTCTACCCGGAATTAATCCAGGCAGCGGCCGCAGCGAGACCTGCGCCCTTTATTGAAGAAGAGCCGCCGGCGGCACTAAAAATTCCTTCCGGGAAGCTGCCCGCACAGGTGCAAAAAACTACCATCCATTCCCTGATTAATGAATCGGATATTATCATCTGGGACAAGCCGGTCGATACGGTTCACGTCTTGGAACAACTTACCAAATCCGCCTGCAATAACGGTCTTGCCTGCGATTTTGCGGCAGGACTTGTCGCAGTGAAGGAGAGAGAAGCGCAGGGTTCCACTTTCTACAGCGAAGGCGTGGCTTTCCCCCATGCGCGAGTCGCCGGTCTTAGCAAACCTCTTGTGGCACTCGGCTTGACGAGAATGGGGATCAGCGATGTAGCCACGGAGAAACCAATAAAATATGTTTTTCTGAGTCTTACTCCTCTGGAGGCGCCGGAAGTGCAGTTGCAGATCCTGGCGGTCGCCGCCCGCACCTTCCAGAACCGCTTATTTCTGAAAAACGTAGATTTAGCTGCCGACCCGCATCAGGTTTACTCCGCCATTAAAGAATGGGAGCAAGCGGGTTAGTCGGCGATAGGAGTTCCTGATAATTAAACCCGATAGAAAAAATACAATTTGGATGGCAGCCGCGCAGCTCTTTTCCCTGACAGGTCACATGATAATACTCATCAGGATGTTGGATTCTCAATGGCTGGCTTATGTTGCAATTCCTGACCATGTGCACCGAAATGTCAGGGTAAAGATTTGATCCTCCCCCAGAAAACTTCTTGCTTTCTTCCATTAGTCGCACCGCTTCTATTTTAAACTCTCAGCTAAACGACTGTCTCTGCTTTCTCATCGGACACTCCTTTCTTCGTCATTGTAAACTTTTTGAAGTGTGTATTAAGCAGGGGTAGGTTCATTGTGTCCCCAGAATTAACCGTGTCTCCAGAATTAACCCACATACAGCAAAAATAATGCTTGACAGCAAATATGGATTGCATTAAATTCTCCCACAATAACCCATTCAATTATATCATTAATCTCGATAAAGCTGCTCGATATTTTGAGCCTTTCATATTAAGTATCTATTCTATTCTATTCTATTCTGTCGTTTATTGATGTTCCTTTTACCATACGAATCCGTTGAAATTATTAGGCTGAAAATTGTCGGCAAAACCATAACGGAAACGGAGAGGTCTGAAAGCCAAATGACCTTATAATATCTAATTACTAAATTGTGAGGAGGTGTGTTTATGAGCTTGTACAATTGGCTAATTATAAGCATTTGTTTTATTGCCTGGATATTCCTCTTATTGCCTTCCATCGCCTATTTGAAAACAGGATGGCTTAGTCGCTTTAATATGCTAAAAGGTGTTCTGAGTGAAGAGGCACTGAAAGTTTACTTCAGCCAATTCTTCCCTTCAAAAGAGCACATACAAAAAGGAAATCTGGGAAAGGAATTTGAAAAGTTATTTTTTAAAGACTATGGCAGGCGGCACTACATTCTTCCTTTGATTCTTTTGGCTCTCACTTCTCTGGCCGGAATGCTGCTTCTGGTCAATAATCTCTTTTTATGGTTCAAAATGTGTCCGACCCTTATTTCCATACATCCTATTGCCATTAGCGCATTTCTGGGTGCCTACATGTGGGTCGCTAATGATCAACTCGAAAGATTCAGGACGCGCAACTTCACTTCACACGATGTCTGCATTTGCAGTTACAGATTCTTAATAGCCATACCGCTTGGCTTCAGCTTTGCTGCTATCTTTAATGACACTGTCGGCATCACATCGGCATTTCTTTTAGGAACATTCCCCGCCCAAACTTTGATGAAGTACGCAAGAAGGTTTGTGAACCAGAAAATGAATATCGCTGATGATGTTACAGAGCCATTGAATGAACTGCAGCAACTCCAGTCCATCAATAAAGAAGAAGCAGAGCGCTATCGGGATGAAGGGATTACCAATATTTTGGACCTAGCCTATGCCGATCCCATAGATCTGACGATTAGAACGAACTTTAATTTCAACTATGTGCTGGATTGTGCGAGCCAGGCGTTGCTCTGGCTATATCTGGGCAAGAATGTTGAAAAGGTCAGACTGCTGGGACTCAGGGGCGCTCAGGAAGCAGCTGCACTTTACGTGGGCCTTAAATCGAATGATCCCGAAACAAAGAAAATCTATGAGGAAAATTTCAAGGCAGTCGCCGTAGCTCTGGGCGTGGACGAAAAGGCATTTTCTCTGACTTTGATACAGATTGCCGAAGACCCTTACACGCAATTCTTCTGCAATGTCTGGTGCTGAGGGAAGAATAATCAACAGACGTATTTTGATAGAAGCCGGCCATTATGTTTGTTCATCTTTGATGAGAATGAGAAAGGAGGTTGCGAGCAATGAAGCGCGGATACCTGTGGAACGCATGTATCGTTTTATTCTGGATCATGATGATAAGCGGTTGTGCAACTTTTCGATTTGCGCCGCCAACGCCAGGCTTATATACGGATCAGACCTATACCCCTGCCGAATATAAAGCTGATCTTGAGAAATATCAAAATCCAGAAATTGCCGCGGCGGAAAGAACAAGGATACGGGATAAGATTGTTTATTTAACTGCCAGGGAAATAGATAAGAATTACAGGGAATTTAAGAATTCTTTCTTTGGTGAACGTGCGGCAACGGAAACCGCTTTTGATATCATGCAAATCGGGTTGGGCACAGCCGGAACGATTGCCGGTGGAATAACAACCGCGAACATCCTCGCTGCTATATCGACCGGAATTGCCGGTTCACGACTGTCATTTAACAAGAATTTCTTTAAAGAGAAAAGTCCTGACCTTCTTCTTTCCCGAATGGATGCACTGCGCGCCTCCCAATGGTTGCAGATCTACCGAAAGCTGCAGAAGGATGATCCGGCCTATCTCCTGTATGAAGCAGAAAGGGATCTGATTGCATATTTTGAAAAAGGCACTCTCCAGGCTGCATTCCAAGATGTGATTGCCGAATCCGGAGCGGCGCAGCAGAAGGCTGAGGCTGCGATCAGCAAACAGATCCAGGCAAAGTATGGTAGATTCATCGAACCCATTGCATCGGAATCTGAACTCGGTGAGGTCGATAAATTGTATAATGAGTTTCTTAAACTAAAGAGCGGTGACAAAGAGAATCGTGCAAAAAAGATAATTGCGAAGTTTAAAGCATTGCAGCCGGACATATCTATTAATCCCGGCGTGTCGGACAGCTCAGATTTGGAAGGGGTGATTTACCTTTATACCGTCGCCATTCAAGGAGATGAGAACTCAGTTAAAGTGCGTGATTGCTTGGTATCGGCATTCAAGGCGGCGCAGCAATAAGAACTAATCAAGGAGGATGTATCATGTCTATCAGACGAACATCAGAAGCTTCTCTCGACTTGGCAACCCTTCAGAGTAGGATCAACAAAGTGGAGTCAAAGGCGGTTGTCAGGCTTGATAATTTGGAGGGTGCGAGCGAAGGTAGTCATCCTTTCAATATCCACGATTACAAGTCGATCGATGACGAGACATTGCCCATCTCCAATTTATTCATTATAATTGGAGACGGGAGTGCTACCGACGATCCGAATGTTAAGGCTTGGCTACTTCAGAACCAAGGACATAAAATTATTTGTGAGAAACCGGTGTACGTTAATGATTTTCTAAAGAAAATTGCAGTAGTCGGTAAAACGGCATAGCGACGCATTTTAGGGTCTTCCTGTTCGGGTTATTCGAGGGACATAACAGATATTTACACAGGCCCTAGCCCATGTTATTCGCATGCCTAGCATCCGCCGGGCGTTCACATTTCGGAGGATGTTTGATTAATCAACCACCTCGCAACAAGCTGTCAAGGTATGAAATGAACGCCATTATATCGCAGCCCGCTGCGGAGAATTAACGCTCGTCCCGCAGCAGCAGGATTGAATCACTCAGCGGAATAGATCAGAATGTGTACCAGTGCGTTCGAAAATTATCCTGTTTTCGTCAAAACGATAAATCAAAAGCCAATCCGGCTCCAGGTGGCATTCGCGGCGATCTTTGAAATTTCCTTTAAGCAAGTGATCTTTCATTCTCGCATTGAGAGGTCTTTCATTTATCAGTAAAATAATTGCTGCTTTAATTTTAGATACATCACACCCACGTTTCCCCATTTTTTTTAAATCTTTTTCAAAGCGTGTTGTATATACTGGAATAAGCATTAAATGCCCAACTTACGAAACATATCTTTGGCAGATTTACATTCCACAATACCCTTACCGGCATCGCTATCATTAAAAGCTTTCAGAGTTTCTTCATTGGGAATCTCCACAGAGAAAGGCAGTCCTCGTCTCATCCTTACTTGATGGAAAAAAAGATTTAGTGCGGTAGTAGTCGAAAGTCCCAATGCTGCAAAAATTTCTTCTACTTCTTTTTTTAATTCTATTTCTGTCCGGGCATGGATCATTGCTGATTTTGCCATAATTTCACCTCTTTCCTTCTAAAGCTCTATAGATATTGTATTACATATGAGACACAAAATCAATTAGAATAATTAGTGACAGCCATGATAAGAAATGTCAGGGAGAAGATAAAAAGGGGACGTTATATTTATGACGAACGGGGGGACGCGGACACTGTCCCTCCTCATCCGATCCGCCCTTTTGTCTTTCTTGTCGGAGAGGCGTTCCAGGGGTCGTCGGGCCAGGGATGCTTCGGTTAGCGGCCCTTCAGCTCTTTTTTCACCTGCGGGTAGCCGGTGTTCCAGAATTCTTTCAGGTCACGGGTGATCTGAACGGGCCTGCGGGCGGGCGAGAGAAGATGAGCATGACCAACAAATGGCTCAAGGATTAAGGGTTAAGGGTTGTTGTCTATGAAAGACCTGTGGTCAAACATCCACTACCCGGTTACGGCCCGGTAATCTCTGTGAGCCGCCCAGCGCGGACCCGCACGCCGGGTGGTGTGGGGAGGGGGAGAGAAAAACTCCCCCTTACGCGATTACCCATTAATTTTCCGGCTCATCAGGCAGCTGTGCGCCATGCCATACCGCCACTATCCATACATCATTATCCTTAACCTTATAGAAAAAACGATAGGGCTTTACAATGACTTCGCGAAAAGGAAGTTCCGGAAACTCTGGAAGCGGCCTTCCCGACTCAGGAAACTCCTTAAGCCGGAACAGAGATTTCTCTGCATTTCGGCGAAAAGATAGAGCGGCAGAAGGCTTGTCTCTTTGAATATATGCAATGGCATCGAGGAATTGGCGCCGGCCTATGGGCGTAAATAATATTCTCAAAGTTTAGCAGCCTCAAGATATATGTCGGCTTCTTTCAGAACATCAGCGAGTTCATGACCAGTGCCTGCCGCAATTTCTTTCTCGCCTTTGGCGAGCAAGTGTAAAATATCCATTTCATGCTGTGTGTTTTTATAGACTTCCATGCTGACCATAACGGCGGCAGCTCTTCCACGCTGCGTAATAAAGACAGGTTCTCTGGAAGATGAAATACTCTTCACTACATCGCTGGCGTTTTGCCTAAGATCGGAAATAGGTATAATTTTTGGTGCATTTGGCATTGGTTGTACCTCCTATTGTATTGTTAATTGTACTACCAATGTACTATTTCGTCAAGTTCAATTGCGGCCTTTTGTCTTTCTGGTTGGCACGGTATTCCAGGGGTTGTCGGGCCAGGGGTGCTTCGGATAACGGCCTTTCAGCTCTTTTTTTACTTGCGGGTAACCGGTGTTCCAGAATTGGCTCAGATCCTGGGTGATCTGAACGGGCCTGCGGGCTGGCGAGAGAAGATGGAGTAGCAATTTAATCCTTCCTCCTGCTATGGTCGGGGTGTCGGCAAGACCGAACATCTCCTGGAGTTTGACGGCCAGGACCGGGATCACGCCTGCAACATAATCAATCGGGATGTTGGAGCCGCTGGGCACGGCGATGGTCACTGGTGCGCGATCATTAAGAAGGCGCCGCTGCTCCCAGGTGAGCATTTCTGTAAGCGCCGGCCCGACGTTCAGGGCGGCAAGCTGCTGGGTACTGCGGATGCCTTTGAGCCAGGGTAAAAGCCAGTCTTCCGGTGCTGAAAGAAGCGTTTCTTCCGAGACGTCCGGCCAGTTTTCTTCGGGAAAGGTTTCTTTCATCAGGCGCACCCGGGCCTGCAGAGACTCGGCCTCCCGGCTGAAAATGATCTGGACCGTCTTTGACCGGATGGCTTCACAAAGCAGATTTGCGACTTCTTCCGCCGACGTATTCACTGGCTTGAACGAAAGTGTGATCGTCCCCAAACGTTCTTCCAGGGTCGCGATAATCCGTCCTTCCTGTTTGTCCCAAACGACTCGCCGCCGGGTCTCGATTTCACCACCCAATTCCTCGCGGATGAGCTCTTCGGTTAGCGGTTCGGCCATATGCACCGTGCCTTCCGCCTTTTCACCCTTGTCGACCACCACAGCAATAAGATAGGGACTTGCGGCCGGGCGAAGCTTCGCGGAGAGCCGCACCCCTCTTCCCTGTCGCAAAACATAACGGCCGTTGTCGTCTTCGCGCCGCTTGGCGATGCGGTCGGGAAAGGCGAAAAGAAGCAGGCGGGGGATCATGCCGCCGTTTGCATCGCCTGCGGTTTCACGTGTTTTGCCCATCAGGCGCCGGAGTTGCTGCGCTGTCGCATCTACAGCACGCAATGCCGAAGAGTCGGCCTTTCCGGATAGAGTTTTGTCTTTTCGCCATTCCCGCAGAATATGGAGACGTTCGCTAAGATCTGCCCAGCCGATTTGCTGCAGGAAAGGGGACCCGTAATGACGGATGATGTCCCGCTCGGACAGGATGGCCGCCAGATCAGCGCCCAGTGACGGATAGCCCAGTTGGACCGATTTCAGCAGCAGGCGGCCGAGGCGGGGATGAAGAGGCAGGCCTGCCATGGCTTGGCCTACAGATGTAATCGAACCCTTTGCATCCAGGGCACCCAATCCTTTCAGCAGTTCCTGCGCAGCACGCCAGGCCGCAGGCGGTGGCGGATCAAGCCAGGAAAGTTGGACTGGGTCTTGGACGCCCCAGGCGGCCAGATCCAGGAGCAGAGACGATAGATCGGAAATGGCGATTTCCGGCGGGGCAAAGGGAATCAGGGATTGGAACGTATGAAGGCTGTAGAGACGATAGCAAACGCCAGGGTATTGGCGGCCCGCACGGCCCTGACGCTGCCGGGCTGACGCCTGTGAAACCGTGACGGTGACCAGACGGTTCATGCCTGTGGCGGGATCGTACTGCAGCCTCCGGGTCAATCCACTGTCGATCACCACACGGACGCCTTCAATGGTCAGGCTGGTCTCCGCGATGTTCGTAGCCAGGACAATCTTTCGCTGGGGCGCAGGAAGGATCGCCCGTTCCTGCTGGTCAAAAGGCAAATCGCCGTAAAGGGAATGGAGCGAAATATCGTTCATCGCTCTGTCCTTGAGCGTTGCGGCGAGGGCATCGCTCACTGCGCGAATTTCTCCGGCCCCCGGTAAAAAAACAAGTATGTCGCCGGATGTCTCCCGCAGCGCTCTTTGGACAACATCCGTCATGCGCGCCGTCACGGCTTTGTCTTTGTTGTCCCCGCAGTAGCGCTCCTCCACAGGGTAGGCGCGACCGTGCGATGTAATGATGGTTGCCCCATCCAAAAGGGCGGCAACCGGCCCACTGTCGAGGGTGGCGGACATCACGAGGATCTTGAGATCTTCCCGCAGGGCGCGGCGGATATCGAGACAAAGAGCCAGCGCCAGGTCGGCCTGAAGGCTCCGTTCATGGAACTCGTCAAAAATAACCAGGGCGACGCCCTCCAACCCGGGATTGGCCAGGATGCGCCTGGTGAGAATCCCCTCCGTCATCACTTCAATGCGGGTCCTCTGTGAGACCCGGGAGTCAAACCGGATGGAATAACCCAGAGTCTGGCCAATTTCCTCGCCCAGGGTCCTGGCCATCCACCGGGCGGCGGAGACGGCGGCAATCCTCCGGGGTTCCAGCATGAGAATCCGTCCTGCTTGAGGCGGCAGGACATCAAGGAGCGCCAGAGGAACCCGTGTCGTCTTGCCGGAACCGGGCGGGGCCTGAAGAACAACGGCGGGATGCTCACGGATGGCCGCTCGCAACTCCGGGAGGATGTGGTCGATGGGGTAGGATGTCAAAATTTGTCCGTTCTTTATATTCTTGTGCATGCTGGAAGTATAGGGAGAGCAGCCAGACATGTCAATACAATCATGGTCAGCGGGGCTGTTGAAATACCCTGTTAACCTAAAGGTCACAAGAGGGCACGCTAACGCTCCCGGCATGCGCCGGGCAGGCATCTATCGGGTAAATCCGGCGAATGCCGGATGCACTGCAAAACGCACCGCTCAACGTATATCCAAATACACCTCGCGGTTCGTGTTTTTGCGCGCCTTGCATCTGAACATTATTGAACAGCCCCCAAGCAATAAAAAACTGGACTATTCCGGGATACTTCCTTAATATTCCCGGAACTACCAAAATTTTAAGGATATATCAGGATGATTTCTTCCAAACTGCCTAATGTCGGCGTTACGATCTTTACCGTAATGTCCAAGCTGGCCCACGATGCAGGCGCCATCAACCTTTCCCAGGGTTTCCCTGATTTTAATGTCGCGCCCCAACTCCGTGAGCTGGTCGCCAAATACATGGCCCTGGGCCATAATCAATACGCCCCCATGCAGGGTGTCCCGGCCCTGCGGCAGCGCATTGCCCAAAAAACAAAGGAACTTTACGGTGCTTCGTACGATCCGGACACGGAAATCACCGTAACCTCCGGGGCAACCGAGTCTATCTTCACCGCTATCACCTGTGCCGTAAATCCCGGCGATGAGGTGATTATTTTTGAACCGGCTTATGATGCGTATGTTCCGGACATTCTGCTTTCCGGAGGTATCCCGGTTTATGTGACAATGAAGTATCCGGATTACCACATTGACTGGAACGAGGTGAAAGACGCGATCACCCCGAAGACGAGGCTGCTGGTCTTGAATTCACCGCATAATCCCACCGGTGCGATCCTGGGGCCTGATGACATGACAGCCCTCCTGGAGATCACGAAGGACACGAATATCCTCATCATTTCCGACGAAGTGTATGAGCATATCGTGTTTGACGGGAACCGTCATGAAAGCGTGGCCCGGTATCCGGAGCTTGCAAGGCGGAGTTTCGTTATCAGTTCTTTCGGCAAGACGTATCATACCACGGGCTGGAAAGTGGGCTATTGTCTGGCTCCCCAACAACTTTCCGTCGAATTTCAAAAGGTCCACCAGTTCGTGACGTTTGCTTCCCACACCCCGACACAATTGGCCTATGCGGAATTTCTGGAGCAAAAAGATAAGTATCTCACCCTGCCGGCTTTTTATCAGGGAAAGAGGGACCTGTTTTTCTCCCTGATCAAGGATTCCCGCTTTCGGCCTCTGCCCTGCGGGGGAACCTTTTTCCAGATGCTCTCCTATGAAGCGATTACTGATGAGAAGGATATTGATTTCGCCCGGCGGCTCACCACCGAACATAAAGTGGCGGCCATTCCTCCTTCGGTATTTTACGTCAAGGGAGACGACCATAAGGTGCTGAGGTTTTGTTTTGCCAAGACTGATGAAACACTGATTAAAGCTGCGGAGATATTATGCAAAATTTGACAGTCACCCTGATCCAGACGGAACTCTTCTGGGAAGACATACCGGCTAATCTCGCAATGTTCGACAAAAAGATCGATTCAATTTCCGAAAAGACGGACGTTATCATCCTGCCGGAAACGTTTTCTACCGGCTTTACAATGAACGCGGAAAAGGTGGCCGAGCCCATGACCGGTTCCGCCGTTTCCTGGATCACTAAAAAAGCGAGGCAGAAGAATGCCCATATCCTGGGCAGCGCGATTATTGAGGAAGACAAAAAATATTTTAACCGGCTTATCCTGGCCAAACCGGATGGTGAACTTGCTACTTATGACAAGAAACATCTCTTCCGGATGGCGGGCGAACATAAAGTGTTTTCACCGGGAAGCCATCATCTTAACGTTTCGGTCAATGGATGGAAATTGCGTTTCTTCATCTGCTATGATTTGCGTTTTCCCGTCTGGTGCCGGAACATCAATAACCAGTATGATGTTGCGATCTACATTGCCAACTGGCCCGGCAGGCGCGCGTCCCACTGGAAGCTTTTGCTACCGGCTCGAGCCGTCGAAAACCAGAGCTATGTTATCGGCGTAAACCGGGTGGGCCGGGACGGCAAGGGCTTTGCCTACAGCGGCGATTCATCCATTATTGATCCTCTGGGAAATATCCTGTTTCAGAAGGCGGATCTTCCCTGCGTGCATACGGCAACGTTAAATTACGAAACGGTGAGGGAATACCGCGAAACCTTTGCCGCCTGGCAGGATGCCGACGGTGATGCAGTCTTGCTTCCCGGCAGTCGTTAACCGGTGAGCAATCCGTCCCGTTACCTTAAATAAAAACATCAATATAATCTAAATATAAGCCAGAATAAAAGCGAGACAAGTTCCCAGGTTAATGGCGATATTCAGACCGCATAAAATTTCCAGCACTTTCCGGTTTTCATATTTGCCGCGAAGCATCATAACTAAAACAAATAAAGAAATAAGTAAAACCGGCAGGTAAAAGTAGATGAGTTTAACGGGAATGCCCTGCAATGGTGAAGCGAGCATGGCCCCAGATGCAAGTACTGATAAAGTTACGTAAATAAACATGCCTCGTCTCTTACCGCAACGGTTGAGCAAATTTGTCTTGCCGGTTAATTTGTCTGCTTCATAATCGGGAAATTCGTTTAATAAAATAACATTGAAGATGGTCAGCCCGATAGGTAGTGCCAACCAGTGAATAACGGGGAGAACGGTGGCGGTTTGGATGTAACATGCTGAAGCAACGGGCAACCAGCCGTAACAAAAGCCGATGATAAGTTCGCCGAATCCTCTTTCCACAAGACGGATCGGTCGGGACGAGTAGAAAAAACCGGAAAAAGCCCCCAGGCAACCTAAAAGCAACGTATAATGGCCGGTTTTAAAATAAAACTGCAACATAAGTCCAATAATTCCGGCAGCCAGAAAGGAAATAATACTCGTCCAGAAGGGTACCGATCGGGGCAGCCGGCCTTCCGGAATAACTCCGGAGCCGCCGGCAAAGGTGCTTTTATAGAAGCGCTGAGATATTTCGTCTTCCTGATAATCAAAATATTCACCGGCATGGTATGTGGAAAGCATAATCAGGATAACGGCTGAAACACCCAGAAGGAAAATCGGGAGATTAAACGTGGAATTGAATTTGTAAGCCAGAAAAGTTCCTAATATAAAAGGCAGTATTCCTACAGTGTGGAAGGGCGGCCGGGAAAGGCCTACCCAGCTCTGAAATATTTCTTTGGTAGAATATTCCATAAAATTCCCGTTTTTCAGGATTAACCGATAGCATATAGGATATTTCTATTTGTTGCTAATAAAAAAGTAGAAGGAAAATGCGCTAGGGTATTCTAATAAATACGCAATCCGTCCAGAAATCGATCTAGGGCTTCCATGTAGAGAGATTGATATTCATCTTTCGACAGGATGGTATTTTCCAGTTTCTTCAGCTGGATCATGCCAATGAAGCTGCCCCAAAGGATAAGAGCCTGTCTTTTCGGATCAACCGCCTTGAACTGTCCCTGCTCGATGCCTTCACGGATAACATCGGTTAGAATTGAGATACTGGCATAGCCATGTGAATCGATTTTGTTCTTCAAATCCGGCGGGAAGATCGTTTTCGGCGACGTCAGAAAATAATGAATGATGTCTAAATAATTTTTATGCTCTTTGCTAAAACGTAGATGGGCGAGGGCGATCGATCGGATTTTCTCCTCCGGCAGCGATTCATTATCTACGGCCCGGAGTATCGTCTGGTAGAGAAGTTCCAGCCCTTCGACTTGCAGAGACGCAAAGATTTCTTCTTTGTCTTTAAAATAAAAATAGATTGACCCGACGCTCAATTCGCAACGTTTCGCAATCTGATTGATAGAAGTGGCATTCAATCCCTTCTCCAGGAGGAGCGCTCTGGCTGTATCCATTATCTGGCTTTTGCGCTGTTCTCTTTCTCTCTCCCTTCTCTCCTTTACACCCATAAATATTTTCCCATCCTCCGGATATTCGTCATTACTTGTTGGTGATAATATTTGCGATTACTAACACCCCGATGCGATTAAATCAAAATTATTATTTCTTTAATAAATTACTCCGGCAAATAAATATGTCTAATTTGTCATTCCCGCGAAGGAGACTTTGTCGTAATTACTTTTTGGTCATTCCGGGCAAGCGAAGCGCGACGAAGAGCCTGCCCCGTGCTTGATACGGGGGAATCCAGTAACTTTGAACTGGTTCCCGGCTTTCGAGACTGTGTTGCAATTGACAGATGCTGATTGCAGTCTATTCGTAATGTCCCCCGCTGGCGGGGGCAAGGGGGTGGATGTTTTTTAAGTGGCTGTAATATTAATAAGTTACACATTGGCACTCCTTAGTCCACCTCCGTCA
>JANYAY010000010.1 GCA_025361065.1 Deltaproteobacteria bacterium | reverse complement strand
GGATAACTCTCACATGGGGGAGGGAAACTTTCTTCTGATAACAGCTTAATAATATAGATGTTTCAATGAAAATATTAAAGAAATTTTGACATTACGAATGAGGCAGGAAGGAGGATTTATGAAACCGGTCGGACCTTTAATGTGGGAACACAGATTAATTGAAAAGATGTTGGTGTCTTTGACAAAGCATATTGATGAAATAGAAAAAAGTAAAAAAGTTAATCTTCTTGTAATTGATGTTGCCGTAGATTTTATAAAAACATATGCTGACCGCACCCATCATGGGAAGGAAGAAGAAATTCTCTTTCGGGATTTGGCGAAAAAAGAGCTGAGACCGGAACTAAAAAAAATCATGCAGGAATTACTCGATGAGCATAGCTGGGGCAGAAAGACAACGGCAAGGCTGGTTGCAGCCAGAGATAAATATTTACAGGGGGACGAGAATAAATTGACCGAAATAATTGATTTGGCGCGGCAGTTGAGCAATTTTTACCCCAAACATATAGAAAAAGAAGATAAGCATTTTTTCTACCCCTGCCAGGATTATTTCACCAAAGAAGAACAAGAAAAGATGCTGGCGGAATTCTGGGAATTCGACCGCAAAATGATTCATGAGAAATACAATAAAGTATTTGAAGAATTCGATAAACTGATTCTTTAAGATCAAAAGGAATGATAAAGATAATACTATCTTGATCAAAAAAGCATCAAAACGACAGTGAGGTATAACTGTGCTAAAAAGAATACTTGTTTCACTGGCGATCGTCGTTATCGTTCTGGCGGGACTGATTGTTTATCTTAATATCCGTGCCCGCAGCCTTCCGGATAATAATCCGGCTGCTTTTACAGTGCGTTATGCCGGTAAGAACCCGGGGAAAGTGGTGGTTTGTCTTGGCGATAGCATAACGCACGGAAGTGTGAGTTGCAACTACGTCGACGAATTGTCACGGCGACTATCGGCGAAGGGTTTCATTTTCGTCAATGCCGGGATCAATAGCGAACTTGCCTTTAATGCCCTCAGGAGAGTGAAGGAAGTGAAGGCATGCGATCCCGATTACGTCACCGTATTAATCGGTACCAACGACGCCAACGCAACCACGAGTAAGGAGAAGGAAGAGCAAGCCATAAAGAACATGAAGCTTCCCAGGAAGGCTGATCGGGACTGGTATCGCGAGAACTTGAAGGAAATCTGCCGGAAGCTCAAATCAGTTACCAGGGCACGCATCGCGCTTATTTCCCTCCCGCCCATGGGCGAGGATCAAAACGATGCAGCGTACCGGCTTGCTGTCGAATACAGCATGATAATAAAAGAAGTTGCCCGCGAGGAAAAGGTCGGTTATCTGCCGCTTAACGAAAACATGAATGAATTTCTTAAGGACAGAAAAATTCCACTTCGGCATGATTTCCAGAAAACCGAAATGCTGATGTATAAAGCCATCGTACAGCATTATCTGTTAAGACAAAGCTATGATGAAATAGCGGCGTCCA
This sequence comes from Deltaproteobacteria bacterium, assembly GCA_025361065.1. Lineage (GTDB taxonomy): Bacteria > Desulfobacterota > Syntrophia > Syntrophales > Smithellaceae > MVRV01. The sequence goes on along the minus strand of JANYAY010000010.1, from coordinate 77,618 downwards.
ACGGCTTTATGATGCACACCGATTATCTGCATCTTAACTGCACCGGTGCGGGAATGGTTGCCGACCTCGTGGAAAATTTTGTGATTCATTAGATCGGAATCTGAAATAATATAAGGATAGTTGCATAGCAAGAGTAAATATTAACATTGTCATGTGCCAATCGAGGAAGCAGAGGTTTGTATGTCACAGATCAAGATAGCCAAGGGTTATATCCCTGGCTCGCTGGGACGGGTTGCCGAACTGCATGGTGCCTACTATCATGATCACTGGGGATTTGGTCTCTTCTTTGAAGCTAAGGTTGCAGTCGAGCTTTCTGAATTTCTCAAGCGTTACAATGAGAGCCGAGACGGTTTCTGGACCGTGTGGACAGACGGTCGCATCGCAGGCTCTATTGTAATTGACGGCATTAATGCCGAAAGCGAGGGTGCACATTTAAGGTGGTTCATAATGTCGGATGCCATGCAGGGAAAAGGAGCAGGTAACCAGCTCACCAACATCGCCATCAGTTTTTGTCGGAACAAAGGTTATAAGAAGATATATTTATGGACTTTTGAGGGGCTCGATGCAGCAAGACATCTCTACGAGAAGGGAGGTTTTAAACTCGTTGAGGAGCATAGAGGAACCCAGTGGGGAAATTCGGTCAACGAGCAGCGATTTGAATGCTCATTGACAGGTATCTAATCAATCCAGCCGTCAACTATATTGAGTCTCTTTAATTTTTCCACGAGTGTAGTGCGGTTAAGATTAAGAAGCTTAGCCGCTCTGTTTTTCACGCCGCCACTCATTTTCAAAGCTTTCAGCAGAAGATTTTTTTCCAGTTGGCTGACATGATCATTAAAATTGATACCTTCCGCAGTAATATCGAAACTGGAGCTACTCTCGACTGTTTTGGTGATATTGCGGAATTTTAATGGCAAATCTTCGGTGCAAATTTCACCTTCTTCTTTCATAACGACAATCATTTCAATTAAGTTTTGCAGTTCACGAACGTTACCCGGCCATTGATACTGCTTTAAATAATTAACTGCATCAGGTGCAATACGCTTAACATTTTTCTTTTTTAGTATATTAAAATTATTCAGGAAATGATTAGCCAGAATCAATATATCCGAGCCGCGTTCACGCAGTGCCGGCAGATGAATAGGGATAACATTAATGCGGTAAAAAAGATCTTCGCGGAATCGTTTCTCCGCAACAGCCTTCTCCAGATTTTGGTTAGTAGCAGTTATAATACGCACATCGGCGTTAATTGTTTTTATGCCGCCAATTCGCTCAAATTGCTTTTCCTGAATTACTCTGAGAACTTTAACTTGCAGGGCCGGACTCATATCACCAATTTCATCAAGAAATATTGTCCCCGCCTGAGCCAGTTCAAACCGTCCCATTCTGCTGCGAATTGCCCCGGTAAAAGCACCTTTTTCATGGCCGAACAATTCGCTCTCCAGCAAATCTTCAGGTATAGCACCACAGTTGACAGAAATCATGGGTTGGTTACTTCTGTCACTTTTAAAATGAATAGCCCGAGCGACCAGTTCTTTACCCGTACCGCTTTCACCTTCGATGAGTATTGTACTATCCGAAGCGGAAACCTTGTCTATTGTATCGAAGACTTTTTTCATGCACTCGCTGTAACCAATAATTTTATCAAAATTTTGTCTTTCTTTGAGGTGCTCTTTCAGAGAAATATTCTCATCACGCAATTTTGCAAACGACAGAGCCCGATTAACTGATAAATTAACCAGATCTTCCTTGATAGGTTTGGTAATGAAATCGAAAGCGCCCAATTTCATGGCTTCTACGGCTGAATTTATAGTTCCGTGACCGGTAATAATAATGACGATATTATCGCTGTTGGTGTTTTTAATGTATTTGAGGAATTCCAACCCGTCAACGTTGGGCATGCGCATGTCGGTAATTACCAGGTCAAATTTGTCTTCGAGGAAAGCTTCAATCCCTTCCCTTCCGTCGCAGACAGTTTTAACTTCATGCCCGCTTTCTTGAAGTAATTGAGAGAGGTTATCTCTGTTGAGCTCACTGTCATCGGCTATGAGAATTTTACCCTGTTTCATGTTATTTCCGGTAATTATATTGTGGAATTGCCGCAGTAGATACGACGAAACGTTATCTTAAGATAAAAGTATTAAAAAAACAATAGTAAACATTATTAAAAGCGTCAAAAAACAATCATCGGCTTTATGCAGCGTCAATTAATTTGTAATATATATTTGTTTTTATGAAAATTTATAGAAATAACTGCAGAATGGACAGTCTTGCGGATGGCGATAAATGCAGGGCAGGGACAGAAGGTAAATCTTTTAGCTTTTTTAAATATGTATTCCCTTCCCGCCGGGTAGTTTCTTCATTTAAGACCCAAAAAAATGATAATATTCTTAAGTATTCAATGTTTTTGCCGAATACATAATTAATAATATTTAAAGCTCAGTTCCCAAGCATAAATAGACAAATTAATATGTATTATTTTATTTTGACCTGGTGGCGGGAAAGAGAAATTGTATTTAAATATAACGAATATTCTTTCGAATCACCTGTTAATATGGTGATTTCTGAAATGGATGGAAGAAGACTAATTTCCGGTACAGTACATGCATTAAAAAATCTTTATTTTTGTTACAAAGATAGATATACGGTTTACAATTGATAGAGAAAATTGATAGATGCAACTGTCCATATATTTATTGCCTTACATATCTGGATTAAGCAGCTGAGTTTCATGGTAAATTCAATATCAATTAAAACAGCTTGAAAATTGCATATCTTGTTGCAGGAATTTTAATAGAATTAAAAATCTGACGATTGAAAGTTGAATGATGGTATTTGAACTTAAAGATAGTGAATTCGAGAAAATTAGCAAGCTCGTTTACGAAGTATGCGGAATAAATCTTCATGAGGGGAAAAGAGAATTAGTAAAAGCCCGTCTAGGTAGTCGATTGCGGGAAGGTAACTATAAATCTTTTAGTGAGTATTGCCACTATGTGACAACAGGTAATGGTAAAGATGAATTGATTGCGATGATCGATTCTATTTCCACTAATTTAACATCATTTTTTCGCGAAGAAAGTCATTTTGTCAAATTAAGAGTTATTGTGTCCTCAATAATGGAGAAAACCGGTTCCCGTGGTGCTATTCCCAAAATTAATATCTGGTCGGCGGGCTGTTCCACAGGAGAAGAACCTTACACAATTGCGATAACTATAAAAGAAGCAGCCGGAGCGAGGCCATTAGATGCTAAAATTGTTGCAACGGATATTTCCACAAAAGTACTGCGAGTAGCCGAGGCGGCAATTTATCCTGAAGATAGAGTAAAAAAGATCAATGCCCCTGTCTTGGGAAAATATTTCCAGAGAGGAACCGGCCGTTCTGAAGGCTACTACCGCATCAAGAAAGATATTAAAGACATGATTTCTTTTAAGCGGTTTAATCTGATGGATGAATTTCCGGCAGAATCTAATTATGACGTAATCTTTTGTCGCAACGTGATGATCTATTTCGATAAGCAAACTCAGACCCGTTTGGTTAATAAATATTATGGCAGTTTAAAAAAAGACGGCTATTTTTTTGTGGGACATTCGGAAAGCTTAACCAGCTTGAAACATTCTTTTAAATACATAGAGCCAAGTGTTTATCAAAAGTGATTTTATGAGCGATTTGATTGTAGGAATATCGGATATCAAAGTTAGTAATAATGCCGGCGATGTAATTATAACTTATGCCTTAGGCTCCTGTATCGGGATAGTTGTTTTTGATCCAATTGCCAAAGTCGGCGGCATGTTACATTATATGTTGCCTGAATCTACGCTGGATCAAAATAAAGCCCGGGAAAATCCTGAAATGTTCGCTGATACAGGTATCCCGTTGTTATTTAAATCATGTTACAAATTGGGCGCCGATAAAAAGAGAATGATTGTTAAAGCAGCCGGCGGAGCCAGTATATTGGATGACACCAATTTTTTCCGTATCGGGCAAAAAAATATTATGGCAATGCGGAAAATATTTTGGAAGAATAACGTCATGATTGACGAAGAAGATACAGGCCTGAATTATAACCGTACCATTCGTCTGGAAATATCCACCGGTAAAGTTTTTGTGCGCAGTTCCGGAGGTGAAATGAAAGAATTATGAAAATAGTTGAACGCATATTAAAGTCAATTAATACAATTCCTGCATTTCCGGCAACGGGCAACAAGGTGGCTCAACTGTTGACGAAGCCGGATTATTCTGTCAATGAAGTAGCCAATGTAATTAAATTTGATCCCTCGATAACTGCAAATATTTTAAAAATGGCCAATTCCGCTTATTTCGGGCCCCGGCATAAAATCAGCAGCATCAACGATGCCGTAGTTTATCTTGGTCAAAAAAACTTATTGCGAGCAATTCAGACAGCCGGTATTTCAAAATATTATAAAAAAGGAGCTCTCGGCTACTTTGATAAAGTGACAGATTTATGGGAACATTCTGTGGCAGTAGCTCTGATGTCGCAGATTATTTCCCAAAAAATAACCGGACAAGAAAATACCACTCTTTATACCGCAGCACTTCTTCATGATGTGGGAAAAATCATTATGGGCGAATTTGTCCGTGATTCTCTGGCTAAAATATCCGGACTGGTGGCAACGCAAAATATCTCTTTTTTAGATGCTGAAGAAATTGTCATAGGCATCAATCATGCGGAATTAGGGGGCAAAATTGCAGCTTACTGGAAATTTCCGGCAGAAATTATCGATGCGATATCTTTCCATCACCGGCCGGATTTGTTGGAAAAAGAAGAAAAAATAATGCCCTGGATTGTTTATATTGCTGATCAAGCCTGCATAATGCTGGGCTTTGGTGGTGGAGTTGACGGGCTTTCATACCGTGCAGTAGGCCAGGTACTGAAGAAATTCAATTTAAGGATGAAGGATTTGGAAATGAGTATGGTTTTGCTTTCGGATGATCTAAGCCGTGCCAAAGAACTCATCAGTATCATATGATAAGCAGCGTAATTGAAATTGAAAAGGGAAGGTGACGTTATGTCATTCAATGTGCTGATCGTAGATGATTCCAGCGCCATGAGGGCCGTTATTAAGAAAATAGTAACTATTTCCGGGTTTCAAATGGATCAATGTTTGCAAGCCGGAAATGGGAGAGAAGCCATGGAAGTCCTTTCGAAAAATTGGATTGACGTTATAATTTCCGATATAAATATGCCGGAAGTTAATGGTCTGGAACTTCTGGACCAATTAAAGAAAAACGAAACCTTAAAAGAAATTCCGGTAATATTGATAACAACGGAAGGAAGTTCCGAGCGCATGCAGGAAGCCTTTAATAGAGGGGCAAAAGGCTTTATCAAGAAGCCTTTTTTGCCGGAAGATATCAAAAAAATCCTTCATCAAGTCATAGGAGTTTCCGAAAATGGGGAATACAAAGAAGATACAAGAACTGCTGATGAGTGCGATTTTTGAAGTATTTGAAAAAATGTTCTTCGTCTTTCTGGAGCCTGTGGATGAAGATGTCAAATACGAAATGATTGCATCGATTAATTTTACCGGCTCGATGAAAGGGAATATTGATGTTTTTTTTACACGTGATTTGGCCGGAGCTATGGTACAAAACATGCTTGGTGTTGATGAGAGTGGAGTAACCCAGAAACTAATTGAAGACTGCGTGAAAGAAGCCGTAAACATGATTGGTGGAAATTTTTTACAAAAATATGACTCATCGAAAGTATTCGATCTTTCGATTCCCGTATTTAAAAATGAAGCCGGAATGTTTGCGGCGCAAGAAATAGCCGTAAGCGATAACGCCTGGAACTTATCTTTTGAATCAAACGAAAGCCTGTTGGGAGTAAAGATGAGGATTTCTTAAATTCAAGACATCACAAGTAAATGTTGTGGCGATATTGCCTGATAATTATAATGGTTTTGTTGCACAGATAAAATGGCATAAAATTACATAACTTTTTTTAAAGGTACTGCCAATTGAATAGAATAAAAGTTCTCATAGTTGACGACTCGGCAATAGTCAGAAAAATATTTTCGGAAGAACTTTCTAAATATTCGGATATAGAAGTTGTTGGCGTTGCACCGGATCCGTATGTCGCCCGCGACAAGATAGTCAGTCTGAAGCCCGATGTTATCACTCTGGACATTGAAATGCCCCGAATGGATGGACTTACCTTCTTAAAGAAGTTAATGAAATATTATCCGGTACCGACAATTATTGTCAGTTCATTGACTCCCAAAGGCGGGAAGTTAACTCTGGAAGCAATGGATAACGGGGCGGTTGATGTTATAGGTAAACCGGGAACTTCTTACAGCGTCGGAGACATGTCCGCCCAGTTGGTGGAAAAGATCAGGGCGGCATCAAGAGTGACTTTAACAAAGAGGGAATTCGCTCATGATTCCAATGTCACAGATAATGAACCGATAAAAGCTTTAACCCAGACTACAAACAAAATCATTGCTATCGGTGCTTCCACCGGAGGAACAGAAGCTCTAAAAAAAGTATTAATGAAAATGCCTCCCAATTCGCCCGGGATAATAATCGTTCAGCATATGCCGGCCAATTTTACTACAGCATTTGCCGCGCGACTCAACGATCTTTGCCAGATATCGGTAAAAGAAGCCGAAGACAATGATTCCGTTATTCCGGGTACAGCTTTGGTTGCCCCCGGCAATTTTCATATGATCTTGAGAAGAAGTGGAGCCCGTTATTATGTGGAAGTTAAAACCGGACCAATGGTCCATCATCAGCGTCCGGCAGTTGATGTGCTTTTTAAGTCAACTGCTCAGTATGCCGGAGCCAATGCGATCGGCGTAATTCTCACAGGCATGGGAGCTGATGGTGCTGAAGGTCTTCTGGAAATGAAAAAAAAGGGTGCCGGTACAATAGCACAAGATGAAAAATCCTGTGTTGTATTCGGTATGCCCAAGGAAGCTATAAAATTAGGTGCCGCTGATAAGATTGTTTCTCTAGAAATGATACCCTCGGAAATAATTAGAATGGTGTGATTATGAACTGTGATGCAATGATTAGCTTGTTGGATGTATTAGCGCAGGAATATCTTTTTTTAGATTGTAAAAATATTGATATACCTACGGCGGGTAAACTACTTAATAATCTAGAAAGTATTATCAATGAGTCTCAGAGAAATAAAATATATCAGTTGAGCAGTTGTGCCACAGGCTTAAGTCAAATTCTGGAAAAAATTATTCTGGATATGATTAAAGACAAAAATCAAGCGGCTGATTTGTTGGAAGAGGGAATCCGTTTAATGCAGCAAATCGCCGATAGCTTTAAAAATACCGGAAAATATGATGGCAGTATTCAAGAATTCCTGGGAAAATTAGTTGCGCTTACAGGGGTGGCTATTGCGGGAAATGAATCATCGGCAACGACAGGTTCTGCTGAGATAAATGTTCCGGAGAGGAAAGAAGATCCCTTTTCAGTCCAGGATGAATCTTTGATGAGAGATTTCATTGCGGAAGGGCTGGAGTATATTGAGGAAATTGAAGTTAATATTTTAAATTTGGAAAACGAACCGGAAAACAAGGAATACATCAATACTATCTTCAGGCCATTCCATTCTATTAAAGGGGTTGCCAGCTTTCTTAATTTAGAAACAATTCGCGCTTTGGCTCACTGTTTAGAGAATCTTCTGGATAAAGCCAGAAACGGTGAAATAGCAGTTACGGCATCGCTAATTGATGTGGTTTTAGATGGTGCTGATGCCTTGAAAACACTGATCGGGCAGCTCCGAGACATGCTGGAAGGGAAGAAAGTTGATGAATCATTACTTGATATTCCTGCCCTGAAAGCGAGAGTCAATAAAATTGAACAGGGTTTTGATACCGAAGTGGGCGCCAAAAAAATTGGTGAAATCCTGGTGGATGAAGGAATAATTTCCAAAGAAAAGCTTGCTCAAACTCTGAAGTTAAATGAAGGCTCACCGGATAAAAAAATCGGTCAAACTTTAATTGAAGAAGGAATCGTTAAACCAAAACAGATATCGCAGGCTTTGCGGAAACAAGTTGATCAGGTCACAGATCTGACAACTATTCGTGTAGATACAACAAAACTTGACGATTTAATCGATATGGTGGGTGAGTTGGTTATTACCCAGTCAATGATTCAACAGGATTTAAAAAATCAGTTGAATGCCGATAAGCAGCTGACCAGAGATATTTCACAATTTTTCCGGATTACATCAACTCTGCAGCAGGTTGCTACAACTTTGAGAATGATTCCGATTAAACAAACGTTTCAGCGTTTGACTCGGTTGGTCAGGGATTTAGCGAAAAATGCGGGCAAATCTATTTCTGTGGAATTGATTGGAGAAGATACGGAAATCGACCGAAACATGGTGGATGAAATTTACAACCCTCTTGTTCATATGATCCGAAATTCAGTCGACCATGGTTTGGAAACTCCGGAAGATAGGATACAATTGGGCAAATCTGAAAAAGGTTTGATTCAGTTAAAAGCTTATCATCGGGGGGGTAATATTGTAATTGAGATAACAGATGATGGGAAAGGTCTCGATAAAAACAAAATATTGCAGAAAGCACTGAAGAACGGGATGATTCAAAGTGAAGACGGTCTTACCGATTCGGAAATATACAAATTTATTTTTCTACCCGGTTTGTCGACGGCCGAAAAGGTTACAGATGTTTCCGGTCGTGGAGTGGGTATGGATGTTGTGCGTCAAGCTGTAGAAAAGTTGCGGGGAAAAATTGAGATTGAAAGCACTGCCGGCTTTGGAACTACTTTTATTACGAGATTTCCGCTAACCCTGGCTATCATTGACGGCATGATAGTAAAGGTGGGAACGGAAAGTTACATTTTGCCGACTATATCAATTCGCCAGGCTTTGAGGCCTTCTCAGGAAGCTTATACCAACATAGTCGGCAAGGGAGAAATGATCAATGCGATGGGCCATTTAATGCCGCTTATCAGACTATACGAGATATTTAAGATTGAACCAAAACACAGAGAACCCTGGGATGGTATTGTAGTGGTGGTGGATAGTGAAAGCGGTTCCAAGTGTCTCTTGGTTGATAAAATTATCGGCAAAGCGGAAGTAGTTGTCAAGAGCCTCGGTGAGGGGCTGAAAAATATTAAAGGTCTTGCCGGCGGTGCAATATTGGGTGATGGACGAATTGGCTTAATTATTGACATCGAAGGGCTGTTTGAATTAAGTGAAGGACGTTGAAGTAACCACCTCGCGAGCTCGCTGTCGAGGTATGAAATGAACGTCATTATATCGCGAGCTCGCTACGGCAAATTAACGCTCGTCCCGCTAAAGCGGGATTCAAAAATTATTCTCATCGGAAGAAGATAAAGTGAGGTAGAATTATGGTTGATAAAAGCATCAAAATATTAGTTGTTGATGATTTTGCCACAATGAGAAAGGTTGTCCGCAATCTGTTAAAACAAGGCGGATACGATGATATTGTGGAAGCTGAAGATGGTGTAATGGCTCTAAAAGCACTGAAGTCGCAAAAGATTGATGTAGTTGTTTCCGATTGGAATATGCCGAATATGTCCGGTTTAGAATTACTTAAAGCAGTTCGTGCCGATGCTGAATTGACAAAAACACCATTTCTCATGGTAACGGCTGAAGCATTACAAGACAATGTGGTTGCCGCGGTGAAAGCCGGGGTAAATAATTATATTGTTAAGCCCTTCACGGCTGAGGTGTTAAATGAGAAAATTAAAAAAATAATGGAAAGTCTAGCGAAATAGTAAAAAAGGTTAATATCTAACATTGGGGAAGGTAATTTATGAATGTAAAATTTATTAATCCATTTTTGGAAGGTACTATAAGTGTTTTAAAAACAATGGCTTTTGTAGAACCCCGGGCAGGGAAACCTTATCTAAAGGTTGATAGTATTGCCAAGGGAGATGTTTCCGGTATTATTGGTTTGACGGGATCAGCTGCCGGCTCACTGGCTCTGAGTTTCAGCGAGGGAGCAATATTGAAAATAGTATCCAATATGCTGGGAGAAGATATAAAAAGTTTGAATAGTGATATTAAAGATGCGGTTGGTGAAATCACTAATATGATTTCCGGTGTGGCCCGCAAAAATCTGGAGGCGGAAGGATTTTATATTCAGGCAGCTATTCCTACAGTTGTTGCCGGGAAGAATCATTCAATAACGCATGTTATGGGAGGGCCGAGTTTAATCATTCCTTTTGATATTGATGAGGGCAGTTTTGTCGTGGATGTCTGCCTGTCAGAATAATTTTATCCTTTATTTGTTAAGATTTTGTGTTCAAAATAATTATACTGATTCTTCTGTTGCGCGGATCACGCGGATCAAGGGGGATCAGTAGCTCGGTATCCGCATAGCCGACTACCCGCGCAATTCTTGATGCATCTACTCCATTTTCTTCTAACTCTTTGCGTGCGGATGATGCTCGTGAGGTGGAAAGTTCCCAGTTTGTTATTTGACCTCCTTTGAAAGGTGCAGAATCAGTGTGTCCTTCCACAACAATTCGTCCGGGAATTTCTTTGAGATTTGCCGAGACAAGCTTCAATATTTCTTTTGCTTTAGACGTCGGCTGGGAGGAACCCAAATGGAACATGATACTTCCTTCCGTATCGATAATTTGAATTCTGACGCCGCCTTCAATTACATCTACTAATATTTGATCACGTACTCCGGCCATTTTTTCGTCAATAGAAGTTCTTATCTTTTTAACTAATTCTTCATCTTTCGTATCTATATTCTGCTTCGTTTTGTGCGAAATATCACCTGTTTTTTTTCCTCGTAAAGCCATGCCGGATGTTCTGGAAGAGTCATCCTTGGAAGGGTTGATAAAATTGGGGTCTGTTATTTTTGCATTTTTTGAAGTAATTGCTGATGATCCGCTTTCTTGAAATATACTGTACTTATTAAAGTATACGGAAAGGGCTGCTTTTTTATCTTCAGAAACCATGCTCAGAAGCCATAGTAGAAGGAAAAAAGCCATCATGGCGGTTACAAAGTCGGCATAGGCTACCTTCCAGGAGCCACCATGCGCGCCACCGCCTTTACGTATTTTAATTTTTTTAATTATTATTTGCTGAGGCCGTTCTTCCATATTAATCCATCGGGCAAAAAGTTTTTTTCACAGTATTAAAATGACCCGTTTGTTAAGATGCTATTTATGATTTCTTTGCTTCGCGAAAAGCTTCTTCCATTTCCAGAAAAGAAGGTTTCATGTTTACCGGTATAACCCGGCGGCCAAATTCAACAGCAACCTTCGGTGCTGCCCCACCACCGATAAAAGCCAATAGAGCTACCTTAATTACATTCATAAACTGTAACTCTTCAACTGCAATAAATTCCATATGCTTGGCCATCGGGCCAACATAACCATAACAAAGCAAAACTCCAATAAATGTTCCCACCAGGGCAGCACCGATGCTGGCGCCCAAAACTTCAGGGGGTTCCTTGATCTTAGCCATAGTTAAAATGACGCCCAATACGGCCGCAACAATTCCTAATCCCGGGAGACCATCGGCAATGGTGCTGACACTATGAGCAGGTGTCAGGGCTTCTTCGTGATGAGCTTCCAGTTCCTGGTCTATCAGTGATTCCAGTTCATGAGGTGCGATAGTTGTGGTCATAACAGTTCGTAATGTATCAGTTATCAGGTCAAGTGCTTCATGATTTTTTAATATATTGGGATATTTTGTAAATAAGGGACTTTCCTTCGGTGAATCTACATCAGATTCAATGGAGACCAGTCCTTGCTGTCTTATTTTATAGAATATTCCATTGAGGAGCATAAGGATTTCCATATAATCCTTTTTTTCTCGCGGTTTATGCGTGAACATGCCCAGAGTTGCTGAAATTACAGATTTAATTACATGTACCGGGGACGCAATAACAAATCCGCCCAGAGCGGCGCCGCCAATAATCATTAATTCCACGGGCTGAAGAATAACGGACATATTGCCGTGTTCCAGCAGATATCCACCGATTACGCATCCAGTGACGATGATAAAGCCAATAATAGGAAACATGAATTAAAAGGGCTATCTCCTTTTTTCCCTAAGGATTTCCCTCTCCTTTTCAAAGACGAACCGAATAACCTCGTCTCGGATGAAATCATCAATAGCGATAAACTGAACCGATGTGTCATATTCCGGTGTATTTTTGCTTGCTTCAACCACTTCGCCATATAAAAAAAGTGATAATGGATATTGCATTGTCAGCGTTAATTTAAATTCAATAATATCCCCGGGGGAATATGGCGTATCCGAGGAGAAGCTTATTCCACCGCCGCTGATGTTAACTTTTCGCATGGGCAATTGGTCAAATCCTTCGTGATGTATAGTCAACATGCGTATGATAGAGTTTAATTTTGTATTAATTGTCTTTAACCATTCCGCTACTAATTGATCGTCAGGTTCAGGCAAAGACTTAAATTCGGAAAGTATTATTTCTCCGGCCACCCGTGAACGAATATATTGCTTATGCTGATTATCAATTAATTTGTATTCGAGAGGCATATAGGCATCAACACGGGAGTACTCCCGCTGATTGTCGATATTTTGCCCATCTTGGTCGTCCATAATTCAACCTCATAAAAATAAATTATTTTCAATAATTAATGCAAATCAAGTGCCATCTTGCTTATCGGATGAACTTTAAGAGAAAGAGCCTTGCGGATCAGCAATAATAAGAATTTCTAATTCTTTATTATTACGTCAAATAATTGGCTATTGAGCTGGCTATTTGACAGAATCAGAATTAACGAAAATGCGAGTAAGGCTTCATAAATCAATAAGTGAATTAAATTGGCCCTAAATTTCTCCTGGTATATAATTTGCTATACCCATGAATGTTGAAGATGAACGGCTATTTTTTTTGTGAGGAGAAAAGCTTACGAACAAATTTTTATTAAAAACAGTAAAGAGTATCCCAGTATGCTTTATGTTCTGGGTAATGCTTTTTGTTTTTACGGCAAATCTCTCTGACATTGCCGCCGCGGAGAATTTGTATACCATTCATTGCGCTTCATACAAAACTGGTAAGCAAGCTGCTGCAGACGTTAAAAATTTGGCGGCGATTGGCTATCCTGCTTTTTTTATACAGGTGGATATTAAGGGGAAGGGTAAGTGGTACCGGGTTTATACGGGGAAATATGAAACAAAAGAAAAAGCCAGACTTGCGGCAGAAGAGATGGTGAAAAAAAAGGTGCTCAGTGAATATTTTGTTTTTCCGGTATCTGCTGATCTTGTAACTCAAAAAGATAAAAAAATTGAACAGGAAAATTCATTAACGGACAAATCTGCCGTCATCATAGCCAATAGGAATTCAAAACGCTATCATCTGCCCGGAATGCCGTTTTATGATAAAGTAAAAAAAAGTCATCGTATTATATTTAATTCTGAGAGCGAAGCAATTAATGCCGGCTTTTACAAAGCTGATAATAGCAATATGAAGCCGGTACCAGACAAAAAGGCGGTAGTTCCGGTAATAGAAAAACGTCCGGAAAAAAGCATTCCTGCTCAGATTAAGCAGGAAAGGCAGCCCCGGCAGGTTGCCGTGAAAAAAGATGCCAATGCTGCGAAGACAAAAACAGCAGAGAAAATAAAACAAGTTCCGCCTCCCCTGGTATTGGGAAAAAATCCCGGCAAAACCAAAAATATTGAAAAAACACTTCCGGAAAAAGAGGAAGCTGATTCAGGTTCAGTTATCTATGATAAAGCTCTTAGTGAATTGAAAGAGAAAAACTATGACAAAGCTCTGGTGACATTTAAAGAATTTATATCTCGCGATGATACTTCCAACGATCTGGGAGAACGGGCTTTGCGTCATATGGCGGATTGCCATTATTTCCTGGGTGAAAAAGGGAGTAAAGATCATCTGCTTATTGCCGTTCAATTCTATAAAAACACTTTACAGAGTTTTCCTGATCAGAAAAGAGATAATTCTTTGACTTATTTCCGGTTAGCCAAGGCTTATGAATATTTAAATAATTATTCTGAGGCTGGGAAAAATTATGAAAGCTTGCTTCACAATTATCCCCAATCTGCTTATATCTCCGAGGCGTCCTTTAAAACCGGAGTACTCTTGCATCAACTGGGGAAATATAATCAGGCACTGGATAAGTTGATAGCATATCTGACGAAATATCGCGGAGGAACTTTCGCCAAACAGGCATTTTATCTGGCGGCGGATTGTTATTTCAAGATGCAACAATCTGCCAGTGCAGAAGTATGGTTTCGCGATGCGCAAAAAAAATGGCCTGATTTTACGGGCATCCCTAAAGAAGTTATTGAGGATATGGGACGACATAAATTTTCTGTGCGCCGCTATGATGAAGCAATTAAAATATTTTCTTTTTATGTCAATTTGTATTCGAATGATGAAAAATTAAAAGAAATTTTAATGTTACTTGCCAATTCCTATAAAGCTGCGGATCAGACATCTGCTGCCTTAATCATATACAATTTGATAATCGATAAGTATCCGGAAAGTAAAGAAGCCAAAGAAAGCATTATGGCGATGGCTTCTCTGGGTATTGATAAACCAGGTGCTAAAGTATTTTCTGCTTTAGGAAATATTCATTATTATAAAGATCCGATTGAAGCATATAATCTAATGTTGATGAAAAAACCGGCGGGTGAAATTGCCCAAATTGCATTGCTGCAAAAGGGAGATGCTTTACGTAAATTAAAGCACGACGGAAAAGCTGCTGACATTTATTTGGAATTTTTAAAAATGTATCCGCAAAGCAAAATGGTGGACGAGGCGAGAAGGAGCTTAAAATTGGCCGCCGGTGCATTGATTGATAGCCGTTATCAGAAAAATGATTATTTAGCGGTATCCGATATTTATTTTAAAGCTTACAGGATTGTTCCGCTTCAGACTGATGAATATGAGATCGTGAATAAAATTGCGGTCAGTTTAAGCAATATTGGGCTTTCCGATGATTACATTAATCTGCTGAAAAATTATAAAAATGTCTGCAAGGATGATAAAGTTGCCGCCAAAATAATGATTCGCATTGCCCAAGCGGAAATAGCGAGGGATAAATACGATGAAGCTGAAAAAATTCTTAGTGAATTGATAATGCAACCATCAATCAAAAACACTGCATCGCTGGCTGTAATCAAGAAAGATATGGCCGAGATTGCTTACCGGAAAAGGTTGTATGATAAAGTGGTTGTTGATTTCGATGCTGTTATTAAATCCGGTCAAAATATAAACGATCCGGGGCCAGCCTTTTGGCGTTATGCCGCTTCCCTGAAAGAAAAAAAAGAAGATTCTCTCGCTCTGCAAAATTATTTAATAGCTGTAAAATACTTAGACCAAGACAAGCAAGCGTTGGCGGGTTTGGGTGATGTTTATAAAGAAACAGGGGATCTATACTTCAAGGCAAAGAATTTTAAAAACAGTCTGTACATGTATAATAAAGCTTTAAATCAGACTGCCAATCCGGATCTCAAATCGTGGTCTCTCTTCCATATAGGGCAGGCTTATCAAAAAATGGACAACAATGCCGAGGCGCAGAAAACATTTGCCAAAATCAAGACGCAAGCAGGGCCGGAAGGATTTTGGACAAAAATTGTTGATTATTCTGTCAATGATCAACTGTGGTGGGATAAATACGGAGAGTACTTGAAAAGGTGAGCCGTATTGCAACAATAACGTGGTCCTAAAGGTTAAAGAACAACGATGAAAGATATTACTTTACTCCAGCAGTCGTTTGAAAATTTTAACAAAGCTACCATTGATCTTCAGTTGGCTTATGCCAGGCTCGAAGAACGTTTTGCCAACTTAAATAGAGAGCTTGAAGAAAAGAATGCTGAATTGGTTAAGACAGTTGCCGAAAAAGAACAAACAAAAAATTATCTGCAAAATATTTTAGAAAGCTTGATTAACGGCTTAATTGTGACTGATCTTAATGGAAAGATTCAGACGATGAATTCATGTGCTGAAATGTTTGTCAGTGCTGACCTGGCAAATGTTATCGGGCAGCATGTCAGCATTCTTTTTGAAGATATGGTTGTTAATGACTGGCCGACAATTAATCTTGCAGAGTATTTTAAAGGTGAATCAGGAAATAAAGTAAAAATAAACGGCCGGACATTGGAAATATTTTGTTCGCCGTTTAAGTCGCCCGGGGGCGCCACAATTGGTAATGTTTTTGTTTTGCGTGATATCACACGAATCGAAAAACTGGAAGATATGGCCAAGCGAACGGAAAAATTTGCGGCAATGGGAGAGATGGCGGCGAATATCGCTCATGAAATTCGCAACCCATTGGGCAGCATTGAACTATTTGCTTCGCTGCTTCTGAAAAATTTGCCTCAGAAAAAAGATCAAGAGCGTGTGGTTCATATTATTTCTGCGGTAAAAAATGTCGATAACAAAATATCCAATTTGCTGATGTTTACCCGGAAGCAAAGCCCGCAGATGAAGAAAATCGATCTGCAGCAGATTTTAAACGAGGTGCTGGATTTTTCTGAACAAATCATGGAACAGGGGGGCATTGATATATCTGTAAAATATTCCGGCGATCAATCCTGCATTGCCGGCGATGCCGATATGATCAAACAGGTATTTTTAAATATAATATTAAATGCCCAGCAAGCTATGCCGGATGGCGGGATGCTCAAGATTAAAGCGATTACTTCATCCGGCGGAATTAACCCGGAAGAATCATCTGCGGCTGAAATAATCTTTCAAGATTCGGGACCGGGGATTCCGGAAGAAAATTTATCCAGAATATTTGACCCGTTTTTCAGTACAAAACAAGACGGAGCAGGTTTGGGACTAGCTATAGTGCATAATATTGTCAGTCAGCATAATGGCTCTATTAATGTGGAAAATTCATTGCGAGGGGGAGCCATTGTTAATGTCAGTTTCCCTCTCCTGAAAGAAGTTAATGAAAAATTGGAGAGACCGGTTAAATGATTATTGCCGAAAGATTACTTGTTGTCGATGACGATCAATCGATGCGGGCAGCACTTTATGAATCGTTGAGCAGTTGTGGATATGAAGTGGAAACCGCAGAAAACGGCGCTGATGCATTAGTAAAGTTTAAAGAAGGACAATTTGCTGTTGTCGTTACAGATATGCGCATGCCCATGATGAGCGGGATGGATGTTCTAAGAGGAATTAAAAAAATATCACCTCAAACGCCGGTAATCTTGATTACAGCTTATGGGACTGTGAATACCGCAGTTGAAGCAATGAAAGAAGGGGCTGCCGAATTTATTATGAAGCCTTTTTCATTGGATGATCTGGAATTTGCAGTGAAAAATGTATTGGCGTCTAGTGCCCAAATAAATGCCGGCGAGGACGGCAGCGATGCAGGCGACAGTATTTATCCCGTGAAGGAGATAATTACGGCAGATAAAAAGATTCTTGCTATTCTGGATATGTTGAAGAATGTGGCCAAGAGTAAATCCAGTATACTCATTCAGGGAGAAAGCGGTACGGGGAAAGAACTTTTTGCCCGTTACATTTATCGATACAGCAACCGCCGTAATATGCCTTTTGTGGCAGTAAATTGTGCGGCAATACCGGCGCAACTTTTGGAAAGCGAGATGTTTGGATTTGAAAAAGGAGCCTTTACCGGGGCTGCCTTAAGGAAGCTCGGAAAGTTTGAACTCGCCAATGGAGGCACGCTTCTTCTGGATGAAATATCAGAAATGGACGTTCAGTTGCAGGCTAAATTGTTACGGGTTATTCAAGAAGCCGAGGTGGACAGACTGGGTGGTAAAATGCCCATACCTATTGATATTCGAATAATTGCGACGACCAATGCCGATCTGCAATATAGTATTGCGCAAAAAAGTTTTCGCAGTGATCTATATTATCGGTTAAATGTTATTCCGGTATTAGTTCCTCCATTGAGGGAAAGAAATGGAGATGTCAATTTATTGGCGGAACATTTTATTAAAAAATATAGTCAGGTCAATGAAAAAAAGGAGCCAATTCTCAGTGATGCAGCCAAAGCCACATTAAAGGCATACCCCTGGCCGGGAAATGTACGGGAATTGGAAAATGTAATTGAACGGGCAGTTTTATTATGTAATGGCGCCAGTATTGGTCTCGAGCATTTATTTCTGGAAAATGTCGGTGCCGATTCCATCGTCAAAAAAAATACGCAGACAGAAGAAGTGGACCGAATCCAGAATAATAGCAGGCAAAGTGAAAACGACTCGACCCTTTATGAAATGGAAAAGAATATGATTTTTGACACGTTAAACAAGTTTAACTGGAACAAGACCAAGGCATCAAAAATATTGGGTATTAGTGTCAGAACAATGAGAAATAAATTACATGAATATGGAATTAATGATCTTTCCACCGAAGAAAAATGATGAAATAGTTCTTTGGTATGCGATTTGCACATAATTTGAGCAGAGAGGTTGAAGAATGGAGTCATTATTCGGGAAAACATTTAATTTATTATCTACAATGTTAGACTTTCGTTCTGAACGTGGTAAGCTGATTACATCTAATATCAATAACATAGATTCTGTTGATTATAAAACAGCAGATTACGCATTTAAAGAAGACTTAAAAAAGGCCATGAACGTAAAAGTCCGTTTAAATCAAACAAACGAGAAACATTTTCCCAATGCCAAGGATGAAATTACCAGGAATGATTTTAAACTGGTCAAGTCCGACGAGAAAGCGAACTTGGATACGGAAATGACTAATTTAGCCGAAAATCAGCTAATGTATAATTTGAGTGTGGAGTTGCTGGCGAGGAAATTCAGAGGCATAAAAAACGTTTTGACAGAGGCTAAGTAATATGGAATTTTTTACTACTTTCAAGATTTGCGGTACGGGGCTTTCGGCACAGCGGGCGAAGATGGATGTTATCACGAGTAATCTGGCTAACATCAACACTACAAGTACTCCGGAGGGTGGTCCCTATAAAAGAAAAGTTATTACTTTTACGGCCGAACCATTGAAACAGGGTTTCGATAAGACTCTGGAGGGTGTCGTGCGTGCGGTGAAAGTTAAAGAGATAACAGAAGACAAAGAAGGTGTTAAAAGAGTATACGATCCGGCCCACCCCGATGCAGATAAAGATGGCTTTGTGTCTTTCCCTAATGTAAATGCCATGCTGGAGATGGCGGATATGATTACAGCCAGCCGTACTTATGAAGCATGTGCTACTGCTTTTGATGCAGCGAAAAATATGGCGCTGACAGCAATGAGTATAGGTAAATAAACAATAATGGAGATGAAGATATGACAGACGTCAGCATTCACGGCGGCTTAAACCCTGCAAATATTACTTCCGAAAAACCGGATAGCGAAAAAAAAGCCGGAGGAGGTGCGTTTGGTTCAGTACTGAAAGATGCTATCTCAGACATCAGTAAATTGCAAAATGATGCTGATAAGACAATTGCCAAAGTTCAGCTGGAAGATGCCGGTTCTATTCATGAAGCGATGATTGCTCTGGAAAAGGCCGGCATTTCTTTCCAGGTGATGATGCAGGTTCGCAATAAAATCCTTGACGCTTATCAGGAAGTTATGCGGATGCAGGTATAATCTTTTTTCATTTAATTAATCGGATTTTCTTATGGATTCAATTTTACAATTTTTCGCGAAATTATGGGCCGGTTTTGATTCTTTAAGCTCAAGCCGCAAGATGTCGGTGATTATAGTTACATTGATTACCGCAGCCAGCATAGGACTCATGGTCTACTTAACAAATCAAGTCGAATACCGAGTGCTTTTTTCCAACTTATCGGCAGAAGATGCAGGCTCTATAGTCGGAAAATTGAACGAAAAGAAAATATCCTATAAAATTTCATCGTCGGGAAACGCTGTTTCAGTGCCGGCAGAGAAAGTATCTGAATTGCGGCTGGAGCTTGCTGCTGCCGGACTTCCTCAGGGCAGCGGTGTCGGGTTTGAAATATTTGATAATAAAACACTGGGGGCAACGGAATTTGAGCAACAATTGAATTACCGGCGCGCCCTTCAGGGTGAGCTCGCACGTACAATTAATGGACTCGATGAGATTCAGTCCAGCCGCGTGCACATTGCCCTTCCCAAAGATTCTCTTTTTTCCGAACAGCAGAAAAGACCAACGGCTTCCGTTACTCTGCGGTTGAAATCAGGAAAAACAATTCGACCGGCACAGATTGAAGGGATTGTTCATCTGGTTGCCAGTTCCATCGAAGGTATGAATCCCGATGATGTCATGGTTGTAGATTCAAGGGGTACGATACTTTCGGCCGGCCAGGGCGATACCAACAAACTATCCAAACTTACCGCTTCGCAAGTTGATTTTCAAAGAAACACAGAAAAAGAATTATCGGGCAGGATCCAGTCAATGCTCGAAAATATAGTGGGAAAAGGTAAGGCTGTTGTCAGGGTTACGGCGGAACTTGATTTTCGTGTAACGGAAAAAACGGAAGAATCATACGATGCTGAAGCACCTGTTGTGAGAAGTGTACAACGTAATTCGGAAAAAACCAATGCTGTCGGTAAAACAGGAGTAGTATCGGAAACTCCCGAAAAGGAAAAGCTCGATGAAGTCGTCAATTATGAAATTAACAAAGTAGTCAATAAAACGGTTATGCCCGTGGGTGATACAAAGAAGCTGTCGATTGCAGTTTTAGTGGACGGGACATATAAGAAAAATGAAAAGGGCGAAGAAGTGTATCAACCCCGCACAAAAAGTGAAATCGATTCAATCGAGGATTTAGTGCGTAAATCAGCGGGAATAAATGCACAAAGAGGAGATCAGGTTGTTGTAACAAATATGCCGTTTGGGAAAGTTGAGGCGGAAGAAGCAGAGACTCCCTCGCTAAAAGAAAGAGTGGAGACGTTCACGCCAATATTTGGTTACATCGCTATAGCCGGCCTAATAATATTCATTCTATTATTTATTGTCCGGCCGCTGATTAAAACTATCACGAAAGCCGCACCGGTGCCTGTCAGGCAATTGTCCGGCACGCAATTGGCGGTTAGTATTCCGGGGGAAACACAAACTGAGCAATATGCCAGGCAAGTTGCCGAAGAAATGCAAGGCACCGGAGGACGCTCGCTTACAGAAGCTGAAATCGCCAGAGAAATGGCACGGGCGGATTCCAAACAGTTTGCCGACATATTGAGAAACTGGATTAAATAAAAAATCTCTGCATTAATTATTAAGGATAGAAACAGATGACCGGCGAAGAAAAAGCGGCAATATTACTGCTGTCATTGGATGAAGATTTGGCGGCAAATGTAATGAAAAATCTGCGCCCGGCGGAAATTCGCCGGCTGGGCAAGCAAATGAGCCGTGTGACGAATATTTCGGCAGATACGCTGAGTAATGTAGCAAAAGAATTCTGTACTTTGGCTAAAGAGCAAGGCGGGATGATTTCAGTGCGTGACGGCGCTCCGAAGAACCTTGTTGTTATGGCCCTGGGAGAGAAGGATGCGCAAACGATATTAAACGAAGTGGAAAATTCTGCCAATGATAATCCCATTATTGAAAGGTTGCATGATATCGATCCCAAAGTTATGGCGGAATTTACCCGTACGGAACATCCTCAAACGATAGCATTGATATTAGTTCATCTGAAACCGGAAAAAGCAGCTCAGGTGCTGGAACATTTTTCTCCGGAAATTCAGTACGAAATTTCCAAACGTATGGCAACACTGAAAAGTGTACCCAGAGAATTTATTGAGGAAGTTGCTAAAACACTGGAGAAAGAACTGATTACCGGCGGTACAAGTGATCAGCAATTGGGTGGCGTACAACTAATGGCTAACATTCTGAATCGGATGAATCGTTCAACGGAAATGGCCATTATGACATCATTAGAGGATTCCGAGCCGGAATTGGCATCTCAAATCCGTAATTTCATGTTTAACTTCGATGATGTTATGAAGCTGGACGATAAATCATTGCAAGAGTTGATGAAAGATGTCAGCGCCGAAGATTTGTCCCGGGCGCTCAAAATGGTCGACGAAGGTATGCGGGAAAAGATTTTCAAGAATATGTCGAAACGTGGTGCGGAAATGTTACGCGAGGAGATTTCGCTCATGCCTCCGATTAGACTCTCCGAGGTGGAAAACAGTCAACGTAAGATTGTGGAAATTACAAAGAAACTGGAAGCAGAAGGTAGAATTGTCATTCTGCGCGGTGATGAAAAAGATGGATTTGTATAAAGCTAATGTCATTAAAGCTGATAATGTAATTGATTCCGGCAAACCTGTGTCCTTACTTTGTGTTTTCAATAATGGAGAAGGCACCGGTATCCATCCGCCGGAAGATGCCGATTTATTGCCGGTATCCGAAATGTCGGAAAAGGAAAAACTTAAGAATGAGATGGAGCAACATCTCAGCCGGGTCAGCGATGATTCTTACCGGAAAGGATTTAACGAAGGCGTCGATTTTCAAAAAAAAGAGGTATTACCGGTCATGAATGCGATCTCCGCCATGACCAAAACGATTCCTTTAATTCGGAAAGATATTATCGCAAAAACTGAAGAGCAGATAGTAAAGCTTAGCCTGGCAATTGCTGAAAAAGTAATAAATCAGGAAGTGGCAACGCGCAAAGATGTTGTCCTGGGAGTCCTCAAAGGTGTGTTAAATAATATTTCCGAAACAGAAGGAATGAAGATCAGACTTAATCCCCAGGATTTTCGTTATATAATGGAAGTTAAGAAAGATTTTTTGCAGTCGATTGATGGTGTGCGGAACGTCGTTTTCGAAGAAGATGTTTCCATTAAAAGGGGTGGTGTGGTTGTGGAAACAATGTTTGGTGAAGTTGATGCAAGGCTGGAAAGTCAACTAAAAGAAATCAGGGCAGCGATGTTAAAGCTGTAATTAGCAGGATTATGAGCGCAGATACTATCGATTTGAGCAGATATGAAAAACTTTTGGAACGGATTAATCCGATTCATGTTAACGGCAAGGTTAGCGATATAGTTGGATTAATGGTGGAGGGTCATGGCCCGGCTTCGTCAATAGGGGATGTCTGCGGCATTATGCCGGTGAATGGTGACATTCCCCTGGAAGCGGAAGTTGTCGGTTTTAAAAAGGGACGGGTACTTTTGATGCCCCTGCAAAGCATTCAGGGATTGGGCCCGGGTTGTAAAATACTCTCTCTGGGAAGAAAAGCCAGCATCGGTGTTGGTAGCGGTCTTTTGGGAAGGGTGATCGACGGGCTGGGAAATCCAATTGATAATAAAGGTCCGATTGATTTTGCCGATGAATATCCAATTTACGCCGATCCTATTAATCCGCTGGATCGCGGGCGGATTGTTGAACCCATGGATTTGGGTATCCGTGCACTCAATGCACTTTTTACCTGCGGCAAGGGTCAGAGAATGGGTATCTTTGCCGGATCGGGTGTGGGCAAAAGCGTGCTCATGGGAATGATTGCCCTGAACACTAATGCAGACGTGAATGTTATCGGCTTGATTGGTGAGCGGGGTAGGGAGGTTCGTGAGTTTCTGGAAAAAAACCTCGGAGAAGAAGGCCTGAAGAGATCCGTCGTAGTTGTTGCAGCGTCAGACATGCACCCGTTGGTTCGCATGCGTGCTGCTTATGTCGCCACAACTGTTTCTGAATATTTCCGCGACCAGGGGAATGATGTTCTGCTCATGGTAGATTCGCTAACCAGATTTGCCATGGCGCAAAGAGAAGTAGGCCTGTCTGTCGGTGAACCTCCCACAACAAAAGGATACACACCATCTGTTTTCAGTCTTTTGCCGAAATTGCTGGAGCGCTCAGGTATTGTGGAAGGTGTAGGTTCGATAACCGGTCTTTACACAGTTTTAGTGGAAGGCGATGATTTCAACGAGCCGATTTCCGATGCGGCGCGTTCCATACTCGACGGCCATATTTCACTGTCCCGGAGCTTGGCCCATAAAAATCATTATCCGGCAATTGATGTTTTAGAGAGCATCAGCAGGGTTATGATCGATATTGTTAATAACGAACAAAAGAATAAGGCTAACGAACTATTAAGTATTGTTGCCACTTATAAGAAGGCGGAAGATCTAATTAACATCGGCGCTTATGTACAAGGGTCAAATCCGGGAATTGATTATGCCGTTTTGATGATTGATAAGGTTAATGGTTTTTTACGGCAGAATATCGGCGAAAAAGTTGATTTTGAATTAGCCAGAAACCAGTTGCTGGACCTTCTTAAAGGATAGAATAAGAACTCATGTTCGTCTTTCAGCTCCAGACGGTTTTGGATTACAGAAAAAATATTGAGGAAAAGATTCTCAATGAGTTTTCGCAAAAAAAACGCGAACTCGCAACAGAGGAATTAAGACTGAAAAACTTAATTCAAGAAAGAGAAAATTTAATTGGCGAATTGCGGGAAATGCAAAACAAATCGTTGCCCGTTGATTATATAGCCCGCAATGTTTCTTATGTTGAACAAGTGAGGGAAAATGAAAAAAAACAAAGTGTAATAATAGTTCAGGTTTCCGAGCAATTGGAAGCCAAAAGAAAGGAATTGCTCGAAGCAGTAAAAAAAACGAAAATTATGGAGAAGCTTAAAGAAAGGCATGCTGAAGAATACGAAGGTGATGTGCGAGCTTTTGAACAAAAAAATTCCGATGAAATGGCTGTCTTAAAGTTTGGCAGGAGAGAAAAATGAAAAAATTACTAATTGGAGTTCAAATATTAATATTGGTTTTGATCCTAACCAAGGTTGCCTCGGTGGTTGGCTTTATCAACAAAGCAGATATTTTGCCCGCATCGTCTTTGCTTACCAGTATTGCTCTGGCCCAGCAACCTGCGGCAATTTCTGTGCCTGCGGCCACTTCCTTAGTTGCCCCGGTCGTGCCGGCGCCGCAGGTAAGCGAATCTTTAGATGGCAGTCTGGCCAAAGAAAGAGACTTGGCTGCCGCACTTTTGGCCAAAAAAAATGAGTTGGATAACCGTGAAAATACCTTGCGTACAGAGGAACAACGGCTGCTTGCGCTACGGAAAGAGATAACAGATAAAATTGCGTTTTTGAAGAGCCAGGAAGAAAAATTAACCGCGGTACTGGAGGCCAGTCAAGCTTCCGAAGTAAAAAAATACAAGGAAATGGCTAAAGTATATGAGGCAACACCTGCCGCTAAAGCAGGTTCAATGTTGGAAAAATTGGATATAAAAACTGCCGCCGGCATCACAATGAATATGAAGAAAGACAAAGCCGGTGCTATCTGGGGATACATAAGCCCGCAAAAGGCTGTAGAGATTACAAAAGAAATAACGCATACCGGCAGCAGGCAGCAAGCCGAATAATAAATAAGCTGGTTTTGTTAATACATATCAAAAGCCCTCTTTTAACGGGGGCTTTTTTTTGCCTGATAAGGATAAATATTTTCTGTATTGCCTGGGAAATATTTTCCTACCACCTGCCGCAATGTGCTTAGTCTTTCTTTAATATGCCGTAATCATTAAATAAAAATCAGGGAGTGTCGGTGGCATGCCTCTTGCTCATGAGTGTATAAAAAGATTAAAGGCAGAATATGGAACAGGCAATACAAGCGACATTCGGAGGTAGAGGGGAAAGCAAAGCATCTACCAATCTGTTGAAGATGATCGGTGCTGCAAGTGGTAAGGGAAAAGCAAGAGATAACCAATCCGGTAAAGGTGACGAAGATTTAAATGCCCTGGTTCCCTTTCTCCAGTATCTGAATCAACAGCTGTCCCAGACAAATAAATCTTCTGATGCCGCTGCATCAAATACAAATGGGAAAAGAATAACCTTGGAACAGGCAATGTTATTGTTTCCGGGCGACATTACCGAGAAAGAATTACAGCAAGCTTTGGCAAGTTTTACTCAGACAGGAGATATAGCTAAAACAGACCAGGAGAAAAATGGTCAGCGGGGAATTCCTTTTGACACCCTCTTAAAAGAAA
Organism: Deltaproteobacteria bacterium; assembly: GCA_025361065.1. Taxonomy (GTDB): domain Bacteria; phylum Desulfobacterota; class Syntrophia; order Syntrophales; family Smithellaceae; genus MVRV01. Next base: position 51,779 of record JANYAY010000010.1, on the reverse strand, counting down.
GGGATTTGTTGGGGAAAAATTTAACTGAGGGTGATGTAAAAAGTAATCCGGAGGTAAAATCAGACTCAATAACCAGCCTTCCGGATAATGAACTAAAAGCTGTTAATTCCAATAGCGAAAATGAGCAGAAAATCATCATCGATAATAAGGGCATGCTGAATCAGTCCGGTGGAATAATTTTAGAAAATGGTGACCAGAAACTTTTTGCCGGAGATGAATTTTCCCCAGCTAATCAAAATAGAATTACTGGAACGGATTTTAAAAAGGTAATCGTTATGAAGCCGGACGAAGAAAAGGCTTTTGCTATCAACTCTCAAGCACCAGCAAAGGAACAAGATGCTGACAGCGAAATTACGATTACAGCCCAAGAAAAAGAAAAACAGCCTGTCTTAAGGAATGATGAAAGAACATTGCAACCGGGGAAGATAATTTTCCAGGAGGCTCAGCTTTCTGAAAATGTTGCTGATAAAATTCCCGTTAATTTAAATGCAGTAAAAGAAGAAAACAAAATCAGCAAAGATATTCTTCCCTCTGAATCGGGAAAAGAAGATCACGCCATTGCCAATAATTCCCGTTTATCCTTGCAGGAAACGAAGGAATCATTAATTAGTAAGGACAACCTCCGCTTTGCTCAGGAGCAATATGCGAATACTGCAAAGGCGAATGCAGGAAATAAGGCTCAAGTAGATGCAATGCAGACAGTTTTTACAGATGTATCCGGTAGAATCAAAGCAGAGCAAAAAGGGAAAACTATCTTTGCTGAAACAACGAATGAAGAAATTTCTTTAAGTCCGGTTAATGCAGCAGGCAGTGGTTCTGTAAAGATGGGAAAAAATGATTCCATCTCTCCTGGTGAAATAATTAGCCAGGTAACGAACGACATTAAAGAAGTGGCGGCCAATGACGGCGGAAGAGTGAAAATTATATTGAATCCGCCATCTCTCGGGAAAGTGGAGATGGATGTAATTGTTCGCAATGGCAAGGTAGAAGTTGTATTGGTTGCCGATAATAAAGACGTTCAGCAAACATTGAATACCCATATCGACAAACTGAAAGGGAGTTTGCAAAGTCAGGGGCTGACAATCGAACGCTGTGATGTTTTTATGCAGGATAAACGCGAAGAGTATCAACAGAGTTTCAGCCAACAATCCTTTAATAACCAAGATAGATCAGGACAAGACGGCAATAGACCACAGGATAATCCCGAGGAAAAGGTTAAGGCCAGGGCAATTATTTCCGAACGGCCGGTGAATGTTTTAAGAGTGTCAAAGGACAACATAAGTTTATTTGCCTGAAAGATCAATTTTAGAGGAGGGGGAAAATGACTACAGTAAGTAATGTAATATCAGGTCTCGCCAGTAGTGCAACGAACAGTGCAGCAACAACAAAAAAAGGCAGTGCTTTAGGTCAGGACGAATTTATGACCATGCTTCTGGCCCAGCTAAAAAACCAGGATCCATTGAATCCCATGGATGGCAAAGATTTTGCGGCGCAGCTGGCCCAGTTCTCTTCCTTACAGCAATTGAGCAATTTAAATACGACAATGAGTTCTATGCCTGCTTATCTGAAAGCCTTTGGTAATACCCAGATGGTCAGTATGATCGGCAATGATGCTGTGGCCAAGGGGAATGTGGTCAATGTCAGCGGTTCAACAACAAATGTTTCTTTCAGCCTGCCATCGGACATCCAGAGCGGAACTATTAAAATTTATAACGAGAGTGGTTCCCAGGTTAGTACCGCTGATCTGGGCAATTTGAAATCCGGTCTCAACAGTATTGTCTGGAATACCGGTGGTGTCAGTACCGGCAAATATACTTTTGAGATCAGCGCTAAGGATAAAAGTGGGAAGGCGGTTTCTGCTGAAGCATTAATTTCCGGCAAGGTTACCGGCGCTTCGTTTAAAAATGATACGGCATATCTGACTATTAACGGACAGGATGTAGCGTTCTCCAATGTTGTAGCTATCAATAAATCAACAAATTAAATTCCATTTATAGGAGGAATATATTATGGGCAGTGCACTATGGGCAGGGATATCCGGATTAAATGCCAGTTCCAAGGAACTGGATGTTATTGCGAACAATCTGGCTAACGTCAACACAATTGGTTTTAAATCCGGCACTACTTATTTTGCCGACGTTTTAAGCCAGAGTATATCCGGTGGCTCTTCCGGTACTATGCAAGTCGGCCGTGGTGTTTCCGTATCGGAAGTCCAAACGCAGTTTAGCGCAGGCTCCTTTGAAACGACGGGCAATTCCACGGATGTCGCCATCGATGGTGATGGTTTTTTCATGGTGAATGATGACTCGGGTGCCACATTTTATACGCGAGCCGGGGCCTTCCGCTTGAATGCCGCCGGTTTGCTTGTGGATACCGACGGTAATAAAGTACAGGGGAAAACAGTTGTTAACGGAGAACCTGCCGGTGCGCTATCTGATATTAATCTGTCCGACGTGCAATCTACGCCCGAAGTATCTACTACTTTTTCCGTAGGTGCAAATATAGATTCCGGAACTGCCACCGGCGGCCAGTACAACACTACCCAGACAGTTTATGATTCACTTGGCGCAAAACATACCTTGAATACGACGTTTACTAAGACGGAACATCCGACAACCGGCTATTGGGCTGTGGAGACTTCTCTGGATTCGACTCCGGCGACTTCCATCTCCGCCAACGGGTTTACTTTTGATACAGATGGTATTTGCACCGGGATATATACGGGAACTGCGAGCGCCGTTACGGAAGTTACTGCCGGCACCGGCACCGCGACCTTGGCATTGAACAAATTGGGCATGGTTTATCAAACAGGAACAATGACATTAACCCGTGGAGCGGCCAGTTGGACGATTACCGCGGATGGTGGATATGATAACGCTACAATTACTTCCAGTGGTATTGCCGGTGACGTAACTGTCAGCCTTGACGGAACGGGTACCAATGATCTGACTTTAACACCGGCTCTTGTTTGGGCACCCGGCGACACGGCGACGTTCACTCTGACCCATACGCCGTTAGCTCTTAATGATATTACAACTAATTTTTCCACAGCGCTGGCCGGCGGAGCAACAATTGGCGCAGGTGGTAATGTTAACTGGAATTTGATGGGAGACGGTGCTTTAAGTATTACGCAATATTCCACCTCATCAGTTATCCGGGCGCTGACCGCCGACGGTTTTGCTTCCGGCAACTTAAAGACTCTTTCGATTGCTTCCAGCGGAAGGATCAGCGGGTTCTTTACTAACGGTCAGACATCCGACCTCGCTGAGCTGATGTTGGCTCAGTTTTCCAACCCGTGGGGCCTGAAAAAAATGGGTAGTAACCTGTTTGGTGAGACAGTTGCCTCCGGTTCAGCTATTCAAAATTATCCGGGGCAATCCGGGATGGGTACATTGACACCCAATACACTGGAAATGTCCAATACCGATATAGCGACAGAATTCATTAAAATGATTACGGCGCAAAAAGCTTATCAAGCCAGCGCCCGAGTCATTACAACTGAGGACACAATTATGCAGGAATTAATGAATCTCAAGAGATAATTCAATGACACTCGCTGAAAACAAGTGAGCGCAGTTTGAAGCGTTAGTGGAATTGATCCCGGAAGCGAAGACCATATGGGCGAAGCTATCCGGGATCCAGAGATCGGGGCAGGTTGTGCAAATCCGATCTGCTCCGGATCTCAAATATTTATTAGTTTACCTGCAATTATTTAGTTTATAGGCTGAAGACTAAAGGACGATTTTCCTCTCCCCCCTCCCTCCTTTAGCTTCAGCCTTTTTTGCAACAGGTATTCAGGCTGAAGGCTGAAGACTGTTAGGTTATAAGGAGGGCGCAGTTAGCGCCTTCATCTTGACCTTCAGCCCTCAGCCTTCAGTCTGTCCTCCCTTCCCGTCAATTATTTGACTTTTCGTCAATAAAAAGAGTCCGCACGGATGAAAATATCGGTACTCCGATCCATTTAACTGTAAATATACGTAATATCTATAAAATAATTGCTAAAAAAGTGTCCGGTCTTTGGTATGCTCTTTGCTAGATAGCAGATCAATAGAGCAATATTTCCGATTATGGAGAGAATAATGGCAGACGCAGTTAAAAAAGACGAAGAAGAAGGCGAAGAGCAAGTTCCGGAAAAGAAAAAAGGCTCTGCCTTAAAATGGATCATTATTGCCGTGATAGCCGTATTTGTTCTGGGTGGCGCCGGCGCCGGCGCTTATTTTTTCTTGTTTAAGTCTCATTCGCCTGCTCAAGAAAAGAAACAGGCGGAAGCAGCTAAACCTCCGATGGCAATTTTTTGGCCGATGGATCCTTTTATTGTCAATCTTATTGATAATGAGGGGGAAAGATATCTAAAAGTAGTTATGCAGCTGGAATTATCCGACCAACCGGCGCTGGAAGAATTAAATCTGCTTAAGCCGAAGCTCCGGGATAACATTCTCGATTTGCTGTCCGCCAAAACATACAAAGAGATGATGGACCCCATCGGAAAGCAGCGTCTCCGGGATGAGATTGTCCTACGGGCAAATGGTTATTTAACAAAAGGAAAAATATTGAAAGTATATTTCACCGAGTTTGTCATTCAGTAAAAGAAAAAGTAGAATATAATCCTTAAGTGAGGTTCCATGACCAATATCCTTTCGCAAGAAGAAGTTGATGCCCTGTTGCGAGGAATTTCCGGCGGCGAAATAGAGACCCAGGTAGAAGAGTACCATGAACCGGGTGCGATAATTTCCTATGACTTGACCAGTCAGGACAGGATTATTCGTGGCCGTATGCCTACTCTGGAAATGACCAACGAGAAATTTGCCCGCATGTTTCGCGCTACTCTTTCTTCTATGCTGCGCAAAGTTATTGCAGTAACCGCTGTTTCTGCAGATATGATTAAGTTCGGTGAATTTTTGAAAACATTGCCTGTGCCGACAAGCCTTCATTTGTTTCGTATGGATCCCATGCGCGGCAATGCTATTTTTATTGTGGAATCAAAAATAATTTTCACTCTGGTGGACATAATTTTCGGTGGTACGGGAACAGCGGCTTTTAAAATTGAGGGCCGTGAATTTACAGCGATAGAAAATAATTTGATCAAAAAAGTAGTTTTGAGTGCACTTGCCGACCTGGAAAAATGCTGGAAACCATTAATTGATTTGAAAATAGCATATCAACGAGCGGAGATTAACCCACAATTTGCCCAAATCGTCCCACCCACTGATGTTGTCGTTGTGATGAATTTTGAAATTGAAGTTGAGTATACGTCGGGGGTTGTATCCATTTGTATTCCCTATTCCATGCTCGAGCCTGTTAAAGAAAAACTGTCCGCCGGTTTCCAGAGTGAACATATGGAAGTGGATAAGGCTTGGGCAAACAGATTCAAATCCGGCCTTCTTCAGTCTTACGTAGATATTTTTGTAGAACTTGGCAGGGCGCAGGTTTTAGGTAAAGATATTGTGAATCTTAAAAAAGGCGATGTTATTCAACTGGAGCATTATGCTTCGGATCCGCTGGACATCTATGTGGAAGGGATTAAGAAATTTAAGGGATATACCGGTAATTATAAGGGAAATCAGGCTGTACAAATTTCAAGTATAGTAACGGGAAAAGAGGAAGGCTGATATGGAACAAAATGAAATTGATGAATTAATGAAGGGCGGAGGGGCATCCTCAGAAACCGCGGCGGTGGAAGAGGACAAAATAAGCTGGGATGATGTTAAGGATGAAATGGAGCAGTCCAAAACAGCACCGCAAGCAAGAACAGAAGTTACTAATGTTCATTTCGATGAGCTCAAAAAGAAGAAGCCGGATAATAAAACGACCTTTGACCTGGATTTCATTCTAGATATACCACTTACCTTAACATGTGAGTTGGGTAGAAGCAAAATGCTGATCAGCGAATTGCTGCAACTGGGGCAAGGTTCCGTGCTGGAACTAACTAAGCTTGCCGGCGAGCCCATGGACATCTATGTTAATCAAAGGTTGATTGCCCGCGGTGAAGTGGTCGTCGTCAATGAAAAATTCGGCGTGCGTTTAACGGATATAGTTTCTCCGGCAGAGAGAGTAAATAAATTAGTCTGAGTGTGATTACCAATGGAAATTTCTCTTGTTTCTTCATTCTTGAAAATGATTTTTGCCCTGGCTATTGTGCTGGGATTACTTATTGGCGTCATGTATTTCGTCAAGAGGTTTATGCAGCAGACGGGTCCTGTTTCTGATAATAATCAACCTCTGATTAATGTAATTTCAACCAGATATCTGGGGCCGAAAAGCAGAATTATTGTGGTCGAAGTAATAGATAAGATTCTTGTGGTCGGTATTTCCAATCAGCAAATGACGACACTGGCCGCAATTGACGATCCTCTGGCTATAGCAAAAATAAGAATCAGCAAACCTAATTCCAAAATAGTGGATTTTTCGGGAAGTAAACTGGCACAATACATGTCTCTACTCAGTCTTTCTCCCAATAAAAAGAAGGATAAGACTGAAAAATGAAAAGAGAGAAAGTGCTGATAATTTTATTTTCATTGCTCTTTATAGTTGTAGCGATAATAACTTCCCCTTATGTCTACGCTGCCCAGTCCCTTTCTTTACCCAATATCAGTTTGAGTATGTCCGGTGGAACAACCGAACCGGAAAAAGTCTCCTCGCTCATTCAGCTGGTAATATTATTGACTATTCTTTCTTTGGCTCCGGCCATTCTTTTGATGGTCACTTCTTTTACCAGGATTGTAATCGTTTTATCCCTGCTGCGGCATGCTTTGGGAACGCAAACAATGCCTCCCAATCAAGTCATCATCGGATTGTCTTTATTCCTGACTTTTTTCATTATGGCGCCGGTTTTTAACCGGGTGAACGATGAAGCTCTAAAACCTTATTATGAAGAACAGATTTCCGGTGAACAGGCTTTTGCAAAAGCCGCAGCTCCGGTAAAAGCCTTTATGCTCAAACAGGTAAGAGAGAAAGACCTGGCTCTTTTTGTTAAAATAGCGAACGAGAAGAGACCCGCAAAACCGGAAGATATTTCTTTAACAACGTTAATTCCGGCTTTTGCGATTAGCGAATTGAAGACTGCCTTTCAAATCGGCTTTATGATTTATCTGCCTTTTCTGGTTTTGGATATGGTCGTGGCATCTGTTTTGTTGTCCATGGGTATGATGATGCTCCCGCCAATTATGGTCAGTTTACCCTTTAAATTGCTGTTATTTGTGCTTGTTGACGGCTGGTATTTAATCGTCGGTTCATTAGTCCAAAGTTTCCATTAGGCCGTTGGTCAAAAAAATATAGCCAACGGCGTAAGGTGCCGCAGCGAAATAGAAAAAACAGATTATTTCGTAGTGGTTCCTAAACTGAAAGAAGATAACAAAATGACTACAGATATGGTTGTGGGATTAATGGCGGAAACTATCAAGATAACACTTTTAGTATCTGCCCCGATGCTGATAGTGGGTTTGGTTGTAGGTGTTTTGATCAGCTTGTTTCAGGCTGTTACGCAAATTCAGGAAATGACACTGGTGTTTGTACCGAAGATTGTGGCGGTTATGGTTGCCTTGGTGGCAGCGCTCCCCTGGATGATGAGTTTAATGATAACCTTTACGCAAAATATATTCGCCAATATACCGGCATATATCAAGTGAAAATATCCGGTGGAAATAAATCACATGGAAAGAAAGGAAAAGAGAGTAACGAAATATGAGCTTGCCTTTCTTATCCGCCGAACACTTAGAAGCTTTCATTCTAGTCTTATTAAGAGTAAGTGCCATTGTCGTTACCATTCCGGTAATCAGTGATACAGCTGTTCCGGCGCGATTTAAAGCCGCTTTATCCGTCCTGATAACTTTAATCATATTCCCCGTTGTCCTGCCGAAAATTCCGCAAACAGCAAATTATCATGTGCTGATTTTAATGTACCGGATGGCTGGTGAAGTTATAATCGGCCTGATTATCGGTTATGTTGCCAGACTGCTCCTGGCAGGTATTCAGATGGCCGGTGATATGGTTGGTTTTCAAATGGGATTATCCATTGCCAATATTATCGATCCCATGACCAGTGAGCAGGTATCCATCATTACTGAGCTGCAATATCTGATTGCCTTGCTCGTGTTCCTGGCAGTTAATGCTCATCACATTTTCTTTTCAGCAATTATTCAAAGTTATTCTATTTTAAATCCCCTGGCCTTTCATTTTTCGGGTCCACTAATACAGGCTATTTTCAGTTATTCGAAAGAAATGTTTGTTATTGCAGTTAAACTGGCGGCTCCTCTTATGGCAGTAATGCTCTTTACCAATGTTGGTCTGGGAATCGTTGCCCGTACAGTGCCGCAGATCAATATCTTTATCGTCGGCATGCCTCTGCAAATAGCAATCGGACTTATTTTTCTGGGTTTAACTGCGCCGATGTTTGTCAAATTGACGTCAGGTTTTTTCATTAATTATGAGGCTAAAATCGTAATGCTTTTGCGTTTAATGTGAAGCAGCGGAAAATTGACGCTCACGTCATTAAGCCGTCGGGCAAAATAACTTTGTCTGTCCATAATCTGAAGGTCACAATGCGATAGGTAATGTATGGCGGAAAACGATCAGGATCAGGAACGAACTGAAGAAGCGACATCGCGACGCCGTGATGAAGCACGCGAAAAAGGTCAGGTTGCGCGTTCTACGGAAATTGTGTCCGTGGGAATTCTGGTGGCCTGCCTGATTTATTTTTATTTTGGCGCTTCCGGATTGCTCAAGAACATCATGGAATTAATGACTTCCGGATTCCGCGGTGCAGGTCAGTTTAACCTCACGCAAGAAAGCCTGACTTATTTATTTAGTGATTACATTTTTAAAGGTTTTATTATCCTTTTTCCGATCATGCTGACAGTTCTCGTTGCGGCTATTCTGGGAAATATCCTGCAAATCGGTGTCATGTTTTCGTCGGAATCAGTAACCCCAAAATTATCCAAGATTGATCCCCTTAAAGGTTTTCAAAGGCTATTTTCCATGCGGTCGATTGTGGAACTGATCAAAAGTATCTTCAAAATTTGCGTTATCAGCATGGTGGTATATTTTGTTGTTAAAAGTGAATTGGCTGATATGATTCCTCTGATGGATCAAAGTGTTTGGGGAATGATGATGTATTTTGGCCGTATCTGCTTCAAAATTATTCTGGCCACCACGATAGTACTCGTTATTCTGGCTATCCTTGATTACATATATCAACGCTGGGAATACGAAAAAAGCCTGCGGATGACCAAACAGGAAATTAAAGATGAATACAAGAATACTGAAGGTGATCCCCTGATTAAAGCCCGAATCCGCCGCTTACAGCGGGAAATGGCCCAAAAGCGGATGATGTCTCAGGTGCCGAAGGCAGACGTCATTATTACCAATCCGACCCATTTGGCAGTCGCGATCCAATACGATCACGAAAATATGATGGCACCCAAAGTAGTGGCTAAAGGGGCAAACTTAATTGCTGCAAAAATTAAAGAGATTGCCCAGGAAAATGATATTCCGATCGTCGAAGATAAACCTCTGGCACAGGTATTGTATAAGACGGTTGATATAGATCATTTGATACCGGAAGATCTTTACCGGGCCGTTGCGGAAGTACTGGCATTTGTTTACGAGCAGAAGAAAATTAAGATATTTGGATAAAAAATATGGCTACTTCGGAAACAGTTAACAGGGGCGCTTTTTTAGACGCAGTGAAATCAAGCTCAGCCATGATGGCCATGGCCGTTATTGCTATTCTGATGGTCATGATCATTCCCATCCCGACTTTTTTATTGGATATTTTTCTTTCTTTCAGTATTACTTTTTCGATCATTATTCTGCTGATGTCGATGTATGTGCTAAAACCATTGCAGTTTTCAGTATTCCCCTCTGTTTTGTTAATGGTTACTCTCTTGCGATTATCACTGAATGTGGCTTCCACCAGATTGATTTTGTTGCATGGCAATGAAGGGACTGCGGCTGCCGGACAGGTTATTAAATCGTTTGGCACATTTGTTGTGGGTGGCAATTATGTTGTCGGATTAATTGTTTTTATGGTTTTGGTTTTGATCAATTTTGTCGTTATTACCAAGGGTGCTACACGTGTTGCTGAAGTGGCGGCGCGATTTACCCTGGATGCTATGCCGGGAAAGCAAATGAGCATTGATGCTGATTTGAATGCCGGTTTGATCACTGATAATGAGGCACGGCGTCGCCGCTCGGAAATTGAGCAGGAAGCTAATTTTTACGGATCCATGGACGGTGCCAGTAAATTTGTCAGGGGTGATGCGGTTGCCGGCATCATTATTGTTTTTGTTAATATCATCGGTGGATTGATTATTGGCGTACTCCAAAAAGGAATGGCAGTTGCCGATGCGGCAAGAAATTATACTCTTTTAACCGTTGGTGACGGTTTAGTGACGCAAGTGCCGGCTTTAATTGTTTCCACTGCGGCAGGTATATTAGTGACAAGGAGTGCGGCGTCGGCGGACTTGGGTGAAGAAGTAAAACAACAATTATTTATGCAACCGCGCGTAATCGCTACAGCATCGATAATGATTTTCATTTTTGCAATGATTCCGGGAATGCCCAAAGCGTCTTTCTTTATTGTAGCGGCAATTGTTGCTTTTTTAGCTTTCCGTATCGTCAACACCATTAATAAGGCCAAAGAACAGGAGAAAAATGAACAGGAAGCCCAACCTGCGGCCGTGGAAGCAGTAGATACTATCGCACCACTTGATGCCCTAGGGCTGGAAGTGGGCTATGGTTTGATTCCTTTGGTTGATTCTGCTCAGGGTGGTGAATTGCTGCATCGTATCAAAGCTCTGCGCCGTCAACTGGCAGCAGAAATGGGCTTTATTATTCCGGCAATTCACATTCGGGATAATTTAAAACTCAAACCTGATGAATACAATGTCTTGCTCAAAGGTACGGAAATAGCGCGAGGCAACATAATGATGGGCCACCATCTGGTTATTTCGGCCGATGAGAAGGATATGAAGATTAAAGGTATTCATGCTAAAGAACCTGCTTTCGGGCTTCCGGCAATGTGGATAGCTGAAAGGGATAAGGATTCTGCTCAATCAAAGGGCTATGTTGTGGTCGATCCGGCTACGGTGATGACGACACATCTTACAGAGTTGATTAAATCTTATGCCGACGAGATTTTGGGGCGAAATGAAGTACAGGCACTTTTGGATAACCTGGAGGAACAGTACCCCAAGATGGTAAAAGAAATTATCCCGAAAATTGTTCCGGTAACAGTAGTACATAGAGTTCTCCAGCGGTTGCTGCGCGAACGCATTTCCATCCGTGATTTAATGACAATTGTGGAAACAATCGGAGAATATGCGTCGGTTACAAAAAATGCCGATATTCTTACCGGATATGTACGGCAGAATCTGGGACGTTCCATAACAAAGCAGTATCAGGATAAAGATGGAAATATCACGGTAATGCTCATGTCGCCGGATGTTGAAGATAAGATTAGTCATTCCATCTCGCATACGGATTATGAATCGTTTGTAATGCCCGATCCTAATATTGTGAAAAAACTGGTCACCAGTTTACAGCGGCTGGTAAACGCGTTTACGACCAGCGGTTTACAGCCGATAATTCTCTGTTCGCCGAATACGAGAATTCATTTTCGCAAGATATTGGAAAAATTTTATCCCAGCATCGTAATTTTGTCACACAACGAAATTTCACGGGAAGCTAATGTAAAATCTTTAGGAATGGTAGAATTATAAAATGCAAGTTAAACGCTATGAAGTATCCAGTATCAGTGAGGCTCTAACTAAAATTAAAGAAGATATGGGGTCTGATGCAATTATTCTTTCGGCAAAGAAAATAAATAATACGAGCGACTCGGCGATAGAAGTAATGGCGGCGCGCGATGAAAATGCGCCGATACAGGGAAAAGGGTTTGTCAATTCATTGCCGCCGGAAAGCAGACGCCCAACGGAAAATCAGCAGGATATTTATAAATTCATAAGTGGAGAGATAAGTGAACTCAAAGAAATCATCCGTTCAGGACAGAAGGAGAAGTCGCTTGGCGCAGAGCTCGAAGAGTTAAAAGAAACAATGGATAAATTCTTTGATATTCTGGGAGCACGAAAAAGGAAATCAAATCCGGATATAAATTCTAAAGTTTATTATCAAATGCTTGCATGCGGGTTTACCCGCGCCAGCGCTTGCAGGATAATGGAAGAAATCGGGTCCCAAATATCCTCCCGGGATCAATTAACGGAAGAAATTGCACTGCAGATTGTCGAGAAATTTGTTATTAAATCACTGCCGGTGATGAATAAATCAAAAGAAGAAAAACGAATTAAAGCTTATGTCGGTGCTACTGGCGTTGGTAAGACAACCACCCTGGCAAAACTTGCTGCCCGTTATTCATTAATGGGAAAAAAGAGTGTGGGTTTAATTACAATTGATACCTTTCGCATTGCCGCCATAGAACAATTGAGAACCTATGCCAAGATTATGGGGATCAGGATGGAAGTGGCTTCGACAAAAGAGTCCTTTCAAAAATCACTGCATTTATTATCCGATAAGGATATCGTTTTGATAGATACCCCGGGCCGGAGCTGTGTCGATGATGGTTATTTGGGTATTATGGATACCATGCTGCATAATAAGAATATCGAAACCAATCTGCTGGTTAGTACTACAGCCAGTGAAGATAATTTGCTGGATATAGTTACGAAGTATTCTCCTTTTAATTATGATAATTTGATCATAACCAAGATCGATGAATCCAGGCGTTTCGGCATTCTCTATGATGTAATTAATAAAGCCCGGAAACCGGTAAGCTTTTTAACCTGCGGGCAAAATGTTCCCCATGATATAGAAGAAGTTACACCACAAAAAATGGCAAGTTTAATTATGAGCGGAGTTATTCATTAAAGGCAAAAAGACAAAGCTATAAAATGTAATTACTTAAGGAGTTATATGAGAACGGATCAGGCAGAGGCTCTGAGAACATTAAGAAATCAGGATAAAAGTTCAATTACCCCGACAGTTAATCCGGGTGTACAAAGAGGTTATCCCTCCCGCAATGGGGTACGGATGATATCCGTTACCAGTGGAAAAGGTGGTGTGGGCAAAACCAATATTGCCGCTAATCTGGCTTATCTTCTTTCCCGGAAGAATCAAAAGACGATGATACTGGATGCTGATGCCGGTTTAGCTAATATTGACGTTATTCTCGGCATTAATTCCCCCTATAATCTGTTCCATGTATTAAATGGCGAGAGGCTTCTCGCGGAAACACTGGTAGAAGGACCCGGCGGCATTAAGATTCTGCCTTCAGCGTCGGGAATACCCGAAATGACCGATCTTTCCCGAGGCCAGAAACTGACCCTGATTGATGAATTAAATTCCCTCAATGATTCTCTCGATTTTATATTAATAGACACTGGTGCCGGCATTTCCTCCAATGTCATGTACTTCAACATGGCGGCGAAAGAGATAATTGTAGTTACAACTCCTGAACCGACTGCTTTAACGGACGCTTATGCATTAATTAAAGTGCTTTATCAACGTCACGCTAAAAGACGTTTTCGTTTAATTGTCAATATGGTTCGCAGGCCTTCTGAGGCTAAAGAGGTTTATGACAGGTTAAGTCATGCCACCGATCAATTTTTAAATTTAACTATTGAGTATTTGGGCTATGTGTTGTTAGATGAAAAAGTTAAACAGGCTGTTTTGCAGCAAAGAGCTGTGGCCGAAATTTATCCAAATTCTCCTGCTACCAGATGTCTGGCTAAAATTGCCGAAACTATTTGCAGCGAGAATGTACGGGATGATGAAGACGGCAGCGTAAAATTATTCTGGGAAAATATCGTTGATCGAAATTGTGGATAAAAAAAAGCGCGAAGAACTGATAATGAGATATGCGCCGCTCGTAAAAAATATTGTCGGGCGGCTGGCTGCTAAATTGCCTATTGATTTGGCGGATAAAGAAGATTTAATCAATGTCGGCATTATGGGTTTAATGTCCGCTTTAGAAAAATTTGACAAAAACAGAAATGTCCAATTCGAAACATATGCCAGTTTTCGGATTAGGGGAGCTGTTCTTGATGAATTACGGGCAAAAGATTGGGTTCCCCGGGCGACCAGAAGCAAAGACAGCAAACTGGAAAATGCAATGGGAGCGTTGCATAAAGAATTAGGCAGAGCGCCGAGTGAGGAAGAAATTGCCCGTGAGCTGGATATTTCTCTGGAAGAGTATTTTAAATTACTCGATGATGCCAGGTGCATTCCTCTGATATCCACTGAAGACTTGCCGCCTGATTATCTGGAACGCTACAGCCGCGAAGATATTATGGAAGAGATCAGCGCCGGAAGCCCGCTTAACTTACTCGTGAATATGGAGATAAAGAATAATCTCAAGAACGCCATCGACCAGTTGCCGGAAAAAGAAAGACTTGTTCTTTCTCTTTATTATTATGAGGAATTGACCATGAAGGAAACCGGCCGGGTGATGGATTTAACGGAATCACGAGTTTGTCAACTTCACGCGCAAGCGGTTTTAAGATTAAAAAGCATGGTCAATTTTTCCCGTTAAGCCGTTCAGCAATAACTACAATATTGTAACGGCCCCTAACGATTTGTTGGTGAATTATGGTAGAAAAAGCAAAATTAGATGTTCTGGAAAATCTGCCGGACATAGAACTGACGGATTTAAACAGCCCGATGATGGAGCAGGAGGAGTCGTCGCTTCCTGTTGCGCAGGAAAAATGGGCTTTCAATAAAATTCTTTTGATTGGTATGCCGGCTATAATCGTTGTCCTTGTAATTACCGGATTATTGTGGTTTTATCTTTCACGAACAGATACTACCGTGACCAAACTTAAATCAGTCCCTCCGGCAGTGGTAATCGAGAAAAAACCGGCAAACGATGAAAGAATCAGCGCACCGGTTGCAGTCGAACCGGTAAAAATGAATAATGCATATTTTAAAGATTTTATTATTGACCTGAAAGATAAAGCGGGCAAAAGCAAAATTCTGCTGTGCGATGTTGTTTTTGATGTAAGTGAGGCGGGGATAATTGCAGAGTTGGAAAACAGGAATGATATCAGGAACCTGATTTATCAAACTGCAACGGGAAGAAATGCCGTAGTTTTAAAATCAATTGAAGAGCGCAAGCGATTGAAAAAGGAATTAGTGCAGGAATTGAACAAAATGCTGGGTGATGGCATTGTTAAAAATGTATATTTTACCAACTACGTAATAATGTAAATCTTTCCTTTCCGGGAAAAGGTATTCTATAATGGACATTGCAGGACGGGAAAGCGATTTATATACAAAGGAGATGTCGTAAATGGATAAAGGCGAAATCTACCGGGCATTGGAAAAAGATTTTACAGCAACTTTTATTGAAGAACTAATTCCTGGTATTCTTCATAATTTTGCCAATCCTCTAAACGGTATCATGGGAAGATCAAAACTGCTGCAGCGGCGTATTGAGGAAAGCGTAAGAAAGATGGAAGAAAAGTATCCGGATGCCGCGGCGGGAATGATGGATGAACTAAAGCGGATCAAGACGGATATTAACTCTGTTAATCAGGAATCGGAATATTTCTTCGATATGTTCAAAGATGTTGCCGGTAAGTTTTATGCATTAGCCGCGAAAAATGAAGATGGAATAAATCTTTCTCAATTGCTCGCGGCAGAGATGCGCTTTTTCAATTTTTATTTGGATTTTAAACATGAGATAAAGAAAGATATTCAATGGGATAAAGACATCCCCGATTTTAAGGGCAATACGGCGGATTTATCGCTGGCCTTCTGGAGAATTATCCGTTTTGCAATGACTCGGGCTTTAGCGAGCCCGTTAAAGGAATTTCATATTAAAACGGATCATGATAATAAGTATGTAAGTGTGTTTATCAAAAGCTCCGGTGAGGCTATGCCTGCTGCTGATCTGGAAACATTAATGGAAAATTTAAACTCTGATTCCTTGAATATGCCTGCCGCTGTTGATCGGGGAGTTTTAATGTCTTTACTTCTTTTTGATAAATATCAGGCAAGAATTAATTTTTTCAGTGAGGAAAACTTTAGCACTATTTCCATTGGCTTTCCTTATCGTAGTGAAAGAATTAAAAGATAGGAAATTTAAGAAATTCTGTTGTTTTGACGATCTGTTTAGTGGAAACGTCCTGTTTCAGAAAAATAATAGACAGGAGGTAATAATTCATGGTCAGGGCAATAGATGCACAACAAGTAATTCTGCAATCGAGCATGGCGGAAAAAGTTCAGCAAATCCAGCAGCAAAATCCGGATATGCAACAGCGGTATTTTGCCTTGCACTTATCGGAACAGGATCGTGTTTTAAAAGAAAAGGTAAAATCAGCGGAAGAATCGGAGAAGGCTGTAATAAAAGAAAAAGAAGAACGTCAGAGCGGCAGGAAAAGCAAAGAGCAGCACCCGGAAGGAAATCCCGAACACCTTGCTGCCGGTGAAGACGGCGAATCCGAGGACGAAGGCGGACACATCAACATCAAGGTTTAAAATGGACTTGCAAAATCCGATATTTTTACAAATTAGCCTCGATTTTGTCTTATTTGCAGCTATAATAATTTTGCTTTGGCGGGTAAATGCCAACATTAAAAATCCTCCCCTTGATTCTCATCGAAAAATGACAGCCGAATTAAAATCTTTAATTATCGAATCACAGACCAATGCCGATAAATTTCTGCAAGCTATGGAACAAAGCAGGCTGGCCCTGAAAGAAATTGCCCTGGAACTGGAACTGAAAGAAAAAAGGGTAAAAATGATTTTAGAAAAATCGCAGCAGGAAGTGAAAATCATAGATGTAAAAGCCGCAAATAATGATTCCGCTTTTTCACGAAGTAAATATTCTGAAGTAATAAACATGATCAATAAGGGATATGGAGAAGAGGAAACAGCTCGCACTACCGGCTTTACCCAAGCTGAAATTGGATTAATTATTGATCTTTCCCGTATTAAGCCGTAGAGCAAAATTAACTTGATCAAATAAATGCTGAAAACGGCATAAGGAGCCGTAACGAAATGGTTAGAAATATATAATGGTTAATTTCATAACGGCTCCTAAAACTGAGAATACCTGATGTCTCCCGCACCAATATCTCCGGCTAACAATATTCCAGCTAACAACATAGAAATATCCCACTCTAATGTGTCTCTCAAAGGAGTTGTCCTGGGAGAAACTCTGCAGACAATAGTTGTGGAGAAGTTAGCCGGCAATAAATATATGATGGCATTGAAAAACTTGCAGATTCCGGCAACAAGTAACATACCTTTAAATGTGGGCGAAAAACTTGTAGTTAGAGTTGATAGTTTACAGCCGCAAATTATCTTAAATATCGTCGGTAACAAAAATCAAAATGGCGATGCCCAAATTAATGAAAAATTGCGGCAATGGCGGGCAAATCCCGAATCTTTGTTGCAGGTAATCGATAAAGTTGCCGGATTGGCGAAGCTTCTGCAAACCGATTATCTGCCGCCGGCTTTTTCTAAAAGCGATGTGGAGAAATTGATAAAACTGTTTGATAATATAACGTTTTCGTCGCGTACCGGGAATAATCCATTGTTTTTGAAAGAGTTTGTTTCCAAGATGGGCCTCATGCTGGAGAATTCATTGAGACAACTTGTCAGCGATCCCGCCAAGGGAAGAATGGAAAAGCCTCTGGAAGACAATTTAAAAGCATTACTGTTAAAATTATCATCTGCAGCAGGCGATGCTCTCCGGGAAAACTCAAAACTTGATATGGAAATTACGGCAAAACTGGCAAATATATTAGCGTTTACCGATGAAGCATTAAAGACGATTGAAGTGAAGCAGGTCCTGAATTCAGTTTTTCAGGACAGCGACAACGGACTGGTGTTGCAGGTTCCGGTGGCTCTGGCTGACGGCTTTCGTTTAGCCGATATATTTATTACCCCGGAAGGAAATAATGGGCTGGGCAAAACAAAGTTTTCATCATGTTGTGTTACAATTTTTTTAGATTTAGATATTCTGGGAAAAATCTCGGTCAAGGCCGGTGTACGTGAAGGTGGCTTCAACTGCATAATCAAATGCGAAAGAATGGATGTCAGGGATCTGGTCAACGATAATCTTGATGAACTGAAGCGTTCACTTGCGGGAACCGGCTATCGGCTTGGCTATATCGATTGTTTGCAAGAAGATGGATTGATGGATGAGCGGGAAGAATTTATAGCAGGGCAATCATTCGCAGCTGCGGAATTGGTTAATTTTTTTGCCTAGAGGGCAATAATGATCGAGAAAAAAGAAAAAGAACCGGAACACGTCCTGGCTGCTGCTATAAAATACGATAACGCAGGGGATGGCGCGCCGAAAGTGACGGTAAGCGGACGTGGCATAATTGCTGAAAAAATAATCACAATTGCTGAAGAAAACGGCATACCGATCAAGAATGATCCTGATTTGGTTCAGGTATTAAGTAAATTGAAAGTCGGTGCCGAAATTCCGGTGGAATTGTACCGGGCCGTCGCAGAAATCCTGGCCTTTGTTTATTCACTCAATGAAAATCAGAGATCGCAAAATATTTCCCGATCATAAAAATTAACCTCTTTTTGCCGCCAAGCCGTTCATCAACAATAACCACCCATACTGCTCTTGTGACTTCGCGTGACCTCTTGTGACCTTGAGGTTATCAGGTTATGGCACGACTGTAATATTCTAATCTCTTAACCGGCATAAGGAGCCGTAACGCAATAGAAAAAAGAACAGATAATTTCGTAACGGTTCCTCAAGGAAAAAATTTCCTCCCGGCACATTATTTCCTCCCGGCCAGTGTTGCAGAAAAATTGTATTTATTTAAATTACCATTAATGACAATTTTTCAATTTAATTAAAGCTATCGTGTAAATACTTGATAAGTATTGTTAATTGTCACTGAAAACTCAGCGGCCAAGGTCATTCCCTCTAACTATTTCGATAACTGAGTATCGGTGAAATCTTATGGCATATCGCTTGCAATGTTGTAATGCAAAATAGGGGGAGGAAAAATGGGCTACGATATAAGTGATATTGCTATTGCCGGATCAAGAAAGCTTACTCAATTGGATTTTCTTTCCAATAATCTCGCCAACGCTTCCACAACCGGATTTAAATCAGAACATCTGTATTACGCAATGAAGGAAAAGCAGGCGCAAGAAACATCCCCCTCTGGTTTGGGACCAACATCCATAGTCATGGATTTTGCTCAGGGCACCTTACAACATACCGGCAATCCACTGGATGTGGCCATTGAAGGCGAAGGTTTTTTTACCATTGATCAAAAAGACGGCACTACCTATACGCGTAACGGCGGCTTTGTCCTGAATAAAGATAAAGAATTAGTAACAAAGAGCGGAGCAAAAGTGCTGGGGGAATCGGGGCCGATAACTATTAACGGTACACAGATAAATATTGACGCCGATGGTACTATTCGGGTCGACGGAAATTTGGCAGGAAAATTAAAAGTAGTTTCGTTTGCCAATCCGGGTCAACTAATTCGTACTGCCGGAGGGCAGTATATTGATGAGGGAAACGCCGGATTAAAAAAAAATGATCAATATCGAGTATCAGGCGGTTATCTGGAAATGTCCAATGTCAACGCAATGAAAGAGATGGTGGAGATGATAGATGGACATCGTTCTTTTGAAACGTATCAAAAAATAATTCAAACCATGTCAGACTTAGATAAGATTTCTATAAGCAAAATAGGGAGATTGGCTTAAAAGGAGGATCATATGATCAGAGCTTTGTTTACGGCGGCAACCGGTATGGCGGCCCAGCAATTAGAACAGGATGTCGTGGCTAATAATTTGGCTAATGTGAATACAGTTGGTTTCAAGAAGTCACGGGCCGATTTTCTTGATCTCATGTATCAGATTACAGCGAAATCGGGTTCCCAGACAACTCAGGGCAATCAGTTACCGGTAGGCATTGAAATAGGCATGGGTGTAAAACCGATGTCCACGCAAAAAATATTTACCCAGGGCGATTATCAGCAAACCGGTAATCAATTTGACCTGGCAATTGAGCAAAATGGTTTTTTTCAGTTCGATAATAATGGGACAACAGTTTACAGCCGGGCCGGCAGCCTTAAAGTTAATAAGGAAGGTTCCTTAGTCAATTCCGAGGGATTGAAGCTTACTCCCAGCATTACCATCCCGACAGGAACAGTATCCTTTACAGTTGATGCCGGCGGAACCTGGACCGCGGCCGATAATGCCGGAGCATCATTGGGAACAGGCCGTATACAATTAGCGTCATTTATTAATCCGGCGGGATTAACCAGCATTGGTAGAAACCTTTATGACAAAACGGAATCGTCCGGTGATGCGGTTGTCGGGAATCCGGGAGAAAATGGCATTGGAACTATATCCCAGCATTTTCTGGAAATGTCTAATGTAAGTGTAGTCGATGAAATGGTCCGCATGATTGTCGGCCAAAGGGCCTATGAAATTAATTCCAAGGCCATTCAAACGGCTGACAGTCTCCTCTCCATTGTTAACAACCTCAAGAGGTAAAAAATGTTAAAGCGAGTAACCGGCAAATTAATAATTCTCTCCATTGTATGCGGAATAATCATTTGCCTGGGGGCGAGAAATTTAATGGCGGCAGAAAACCTGGTCATAGATCAGGAAAAAATAAATAAAGCAATTGGGTTGCATATTGAGAAAAATATGCCCTGGCCCCAGGGCTCGATGCGGTTTGAAATCCTTTCCCATCTCCCCGAAATTGCTCTGCCCAAAGGAAATGTTTCCTGGAGGGTGGAACTTAAAGGTAATGATAATTACCTGGGAGACACTTACTTCGTTGTAAAATTGTATAATAAAGGTATTTTGTTTAAGGAAGAATCAATTCGCGTGAGAATAGAAATCCTCCATGAATTTGTTGTCAGCATTAAAAATCTGGGTAGAGATTCCATAATCAGTGCCAACGATGTTTCTGTGCAAAAAAAATGGCTACGTTCAATTCCCTTAAACTCACTTTCCAATGTGGATGAAGTTGTGGGAAAATCGCTCTTAGTCAGTATTCGTCCGAATACCGAAATATCCCGCAATATGATCAAAGAGGTAACTGCTGTTAAAAGAGGTAAGATGGTGCAGATTGTTTTGGAAAGTGGAGCAATGAATATAACAACGATGGGTCTTTCGGAAGAAGATGGTGCGGAAGGGTCTTTTGTGAAAGTGCGCAATATTACATCCAATAAACTAATTTATGCCCGAGTTGTCGGAGAATCAAAAGTTAGAGTCGATTTTAAATAGAAATGGAGCAATCTTATGCTGAAAATAAAACAAAGTTATTCGGGATTGGCCTTAATACTGCTTGCCTTTATAATTGCCGGCTGTCCGTCGGAACAAAAAATCAGTATCCGGCCGGACGAGGTTGTTGTTCCCCAGATAGCTAAGCCGCAGCCGGCCGCAGGTTCCATCTGGCCGGGTGAAAACAACAATAATTTGATTTTCTACGGTAAAAAGGCGCGCTATGCAAACGACATTGTTACTATTATCGTTTCGGAAACAGTAGCGGGCGGAAACAAAGCTTCAACAAATACCAGTAAAGATACCAGCACGGCAGCTGCTATTACATCGCTTTTAGGCATTGAGAATGCAATTATCGGCAGCAATGCTACGATGGGAGGAAAAATCGGTTTAGGCGGAACATCCAATAATTCCCTCAAAGGATCGGGCGATACCAGCCGGAGCAGTACATTGTCAGCAAGCATTAGCGCCCGTGTTTTAAAGGTTTTCGATAACGGGAATCTGCTGATCGAAGGAAAAAGGCAGCTGACCGTCAATGCCGAAGATCAGTACATCATTATCACCGGAATTGTCCGGCCGGATGATATTACAGGTGACAATACGGTGGCTTCGCAATATATAGCCGACGCGCGGATAATGTACACGGGTGATGGCGTCGTTAACGACAAAATGAGGCCGGGATGGTTGACGAGAGTCGTGGATTGGGCGTGGCCTTTTTAGTAAGTTAGAAATTATTTTCTGCTTTTTCCCGGCAGAAAATGATTTCGTTAACGCACTTATCCCGCAAAGCGGGGTTAAAGAGGAGCATTTCTAACTACAGGATTTGGCCGTTGTTCCAAAAAACCTGATTTTTAAATTATAGTAAACCACCACTAAAGGGTGGCAAGACGGCATAAGGATCCGTAACGAAATAGAGAAAAAGAACAGGTTATTTCGTAACGGCTCCTAAGTAAAATTGCGGGAGCAGAAAGATGAAAATAACGAAAATTACAGTCTATTTAGCCGTGTTTGTCGTAATGCTGATGTTGACCAGCACTGTATATGCCGCCAGAATTAAAGACATCGCCGCTGTCGGTGGTGTCCGGGCTAATCAACTTATCGGCTATGGAATTGTCGTTGGTCTGGCCGGGACCGGAGATGACTTGACCAAGAATCTTTTTACCACTGAATCACTGATCAACATGATGAGCAGGCAGGGCCTTTCCATGAAAGGCACGGCGGCGACACTGAAAGCGGATAACGTAGCCTCTGTCATAGTCACGGCTTCGCTGCCCCAATTTGCCAAAATTGGAACGAAGATTGATGTGAGTGTTTCCTCTTTGGGATCTGCAAAAAGTCTTTTAGGTGGTACGCTTCTTATTACACCTCTTCGCGGTGTTGACGGTGCGGTATACGCTGTAGCACAAGGCGCGGTAACTTTGGGTGGATTTTCCGCCGGGGGCGCCGGTGGCGGTGTATCAAAAAATCATACCACGGCGGGTGGTATTGCTAACGGAGCCTTTGTAGAGAAAGAACTCAAAAATGATTTTGATCAACGGCGTGCATTGATGATTAATTTGCAGCACCCGGATTTTACAACTGCCTCCAGAATGGCCGCAACCATCAATAAGACCATATCTTTTGTAGAAGCAAAACAAATAGATTCCTTTTCGGTTTCCGTCAAGGCGAGAGAATCATTTGAGGGTTCACTGTCGGAACTTGTTTATTTTATTGAATCTCTGGACGTTCCTGTCGATGCGGTAGCCGTTGTCATGTTAAACGAAAAAACCGGTACGGTCGTTATGGGCGATAATGTACGCATATCAACTGTGGCTATTGCCCATGGAAATCTAAGTATTCAGATTAAAGAAGATGCCAAGGTATCGCAGCCTTTGCCTTTTGCGCCGGCGCCGCCGGCCGGCGGTGCGCCTCCTGCTCCGGGTCCGGGAGGTACAATTGTTGCTCCCGGCGGGCAGACTGTTGTAATTCCCCAAACTACAGTAAATGTTGCCGAAGAGAAAAAGTTCTTACTGATGGTTCCCCAGGGAGTGACAATTTATGATGTGGTCAGAGCTCTTAATTCGCTGGGTGTTTCCCCGCGTGATTTGATCACCATATTGCAGGCAATAAAAGCTGCCGGCGCCTTGCAGGCAGATTTACAAATTATTTAGATGTATTGAGGGACTGCCATGAGCACAATAGATTTAAGTACGCAAAATATAATAGAACAAGCAAAAAATACCGAAAGTACGCCGAAACAAAAGAAAGATGATCTGCAAAAAATTAAGAAAGCATGTAAAGATTTTGAATCAATTTTTACTTATTATCTTTTGAAAACAATGCGCGAAACTGTTCCGAAAGGTTCCAGCGCTGTGAGCTTATCCGGGAAAGATACATATTATATGCTTATGGATCAAAGGGTTGCCGAAGAATTGTCTAATAAGGGTAATGGCTTTGGTTTGCAAAAAATGCTTTTTGAACAATTAACCAAAAATTATTCAAAGGAGGTCCCCCAAGAGAAAATTAAATAAGATTTAAGTTGTTTGTTGATTTTGCCGATAGGTGGAGTAAGATAAAGTTTCAAGGAGAGCATTATATGAAAATTTCCGATGTTAAAGATGTCAGTTCGCAAATGGTTCAGCATTATCAGAAAAACGACAACTATGTAGCCAATTCTGATAAGCAGGTCGCCAGTGCGACAATAAAAACAGAAGAAAAGGTTGATATTTCCACCCAGGCAAAAGACAGTCAGCTAGTAAAAAATGCGTTGTCCGAGGTACCTGACGTACGTGAACAAAAAGTACAGGAAATCAAGGGTCAGGTAGAAAAGGGAACATACAACGTTAGTGCCGAAAAGATTGCCGGGAAAATGGTGGGAGAATCGATCATTGATCTTTTTGCTTAAAAAAGAGGCAAAATAATTCTGAATTAATAGATGTTTCCCATCTTTTATTCTTCCTATCAGGAAGACCAGCCTATATCTTTTCTCAGGTCAGCCTTTGGGCGGACACACCAACGTTAAATTTATCCGCTAAGTTAATATAAGGATATTGCTATGTTAGAGCAGAGCATAAGCTTGACAAACTCGCAAGAAGAGAACTCCTGCGAATATATTTTTACCTCGCTGATAGAGATATTAAGAAAAGAATTAGCAGTTTATCAGGAGCTGAAAAGTACAATTATTGGCGAAAAAAAGATTTTAATAAAACCAAATCTTGGCGAATTTAACCATACCAATGCGCTTAAGGAAAATATAATTCTGAAAGCGCGAATGCTGGCGGAAGCAAGAACAAATATTTTAAAGAAGATTGCCCGGAGTCTCGATATAAGAACAAATGACCTCAAACTTTCTCAATTAGCCGGTTATGCAGGTCATGAACAAAGGAAGGAAATAGAGGAAATTAGAGATGAATTGGTATTAATTGCCGGAGAAATTAGTGCATTAAATGCAGCAAATCAGGATTTGCTGGAGGCTTCTATGACCAACATCAAGAGCTCTCTGGATTTTATAAATTCAATTATGTCTTCGGGATCAGTTTACCTGCAGTGCGGCAAAATTAAATCAACGGATAATAACGGCACATTTTTGCATAAGGAAGGCTAAGTCATGTCTAATATTGGCAGTGTCTTATATACAGCAAAACAAGCTATTCTTAGTAATTTGACGGCAATTAATGTTACCGGTTCAAATATCGCCAATGTCAATACGCCCGGCTATTCCAGACTTACTCCGGTATTTGAATCTGTGGGAACGAAAGATCCTAATTCGAGTCAGGAACAGGTTGGGGTAAAAATATCTGAGATACGGAGAATTTTTGATAAATATCTGGATTCTCAAATAGTTGTTCAGGATTCGTCTGTGGGCAGTGCCACGGCGCGTAATAATTTATTGACGCAAGTTGAAGGTGTCTTAAATGAAAGCAATGGAGGCGGTATTAATGATGTGCTAAGCCGGTTCTGGAGCGCCTGGGACAATCTTTCCGCCAATCCGTCAGGAGAAGCTGAGAGGAATGTAGTTATCTCGACAGCGCAAAATCTGACCGCTGTTATTAATTCAAGAGCGGATGCACTGTCCAGCATCCAAAGTAACGCTGATCAAACCATAGCCAATGATGTTGAAAAATTAAACGGATATTTGAGTGACATGGCCGCTTTAAATGCGGAAATCGTCAGAACCGAAAGTGCCGGCGGCCAGGCAACGTCGCTTAGTGACAATCGAATGGAGCTTTTGGGTAAAATAAGTTCAATAATTGATGTTAATTATATTGAGCAAAGTGACGGGTCACTATACATTTATCTGCCCTCCAACGGCAAGTCTCTTGTGGAAGGGGATAATAAATGGCAATTGCAGGTGCAGACTAATTCTGCCAACTCTAATTTAAATGACATTGTTTTTACCGACGACGTGAACAATCCGTTGAATCAAGATATTCAAGGTGGTGAGTTGGGTGGTTTATTGAATATCAGGGATGTTATCCTGCCGGATTACATTGACGAGTTAAATCAGACGGCTTCCAGTATTATAAATAAAGTAAACTCTCAACATATGGCCGGATACGATCAGGATGGCAATATCGGGGATGTTTTTTTCAAGCCGGCTGCGGAAGCAAAGGATATGGAAGTCAGTGCGGCAATAGTTGCCGATACGAGAAAAATTGCCGCTTCTGCCACTCTCAATGCTGATGGTGATAATGCCACCGCGATGACTGCGATTAAAGACGATAAAATGTATGCCTCTTTAGAAAGGGTTACTACATCTTCGGTTACCGCTTTTGCATCAGGCCAGATTAATAATATCGGACAGGTATATAAAAGTACAACCGCAGCCATAACACTGACGCGTGGTGCATCTTCCGCGGATTGGACGGTCTTTGCGGACGGCGGATATTCGTCGCTGCGCGTATTATCTGCTGACGATAAGAGTGTTACTCTCGATCTGAACGGAAATGAGACCGCCGATATAACTTTAAATTTGTCCGGCACCTGGGCGAATAACGATACTCTTTCATTTTCCCTCACGAAGAAAGATAATACAACAAGTATAAGTGGGTATTACAGCGCCTTTATGGCCAAAATGGGCCAGGATGTTGCAAGCTCGGCCACGGTTTTGACTCGCGAACAGGCAACGGCTACTCAGAATAACAGTCAAAGAGAAATGCTTTCCGGTGTTTCTCTGGACGAAGAGATGTTGAACCTGATTAAGTATCAGATGGCGTATAATGCCGCCGGCCGGGTGACCAAGATTGTTTCGGATATGATGGACACTTTAATTGCGCTGGGGCAATAGGGAAGGAGGCTTTCGCCGATGATTAACCGCGTTACGGAAAATATGAAATTTAATACTATTACCAATAGTTTGTTTAAGGTTCAAGGACAATCCGCCAACCTGATGGAAAAGATATCTACCCAAAAAAATATCAACAGGCCGTCGGATGATCCGACCGGCGCCGGCAATATATTGAATTACACTTCGGCAATGGCCTCCATAGAGCAATATCAAACCAATATCACCAACACCCAAACATGGTTATCTTTAACAGACACAAATTTTACCAGTATTGGTAAAATGATTACCCAGGCCCAGGATATTGCGGCTTCCCAGTCCAGCGCTGTGGCGTCTGATGAAACAATGGATTCTAATGCCGCGATTCTCTCTGCGATGATTGATGACGCCTTATCACTGATGAATGCCAAACAAGGCGACAGTTATTTGTTTGGCGGATCAAAAACTGATGTCGCGCCATTCTCAGCAACACCCGTTGGTAAGATTGGAGATGTAAGTGCAGCGCCGGTTAATAATTTTGACGGTACGGTCACATCCATTGGCACTTATACGGGGACAGTAAACAAAACGTATGCTGTAAAAATCATTGATGGAGGAACGGCAGCCGATTTGGCCGACGCAACGTATCAGGTGTCTGCCGATGGCGGAACAACATGGAGTGCGACACAAACAGATCTTTCCGCCCCGATAGATTTTGGGGATGGACTGGGCGTTACCATGACCTTTACGCCCGGCGCCGGCGCTCATAATCTTTCTGCCAATGATTCCTATACTGTAAATGCTACCGCTGCCATTACCGGAAACGTAAACGCAGCACAAACCAATATATTTGACGGCACCATTCAGTCTAGTGGCACTTATATGGGAACAACAGACCAAACGTATCTTGTAAAGATAACCAATACCGGAGTGTTGGGTGTTGCAACATATCAATATTCTACCGATGGTGGTACAAGTTGGAACGGAACTGACATTACAACTGCTCTCAACCCCGGAAGCAGTGCTTTAGGTACTGACGGATTAACATTGGCCTTTACTACCGGCACACAGGATCTTACTGCCAATGATTCATTTACCGTGAATGCAACTGCTGCCGGTATTGGAAACCCAACCGCAACACCGGTTAATAATTTTAACGGCACGGTCACCTCCAGTGGCACTTATACGGGAATGGAAAACAAAACATATGCTTTAAAAATTATTACAGGCGGAACATTGGCTGCGGCAACTTATCAAATTTCCGCCGACGGCGGTATAATTTGGGGTTCAACACAATCTGGCCTGTCTGCACAAACAACTTTAGGTGACGGGATAAAAATGACCTTTACCGCCGGTACAAAGGATCTTGCTGCCGGTGATTCATTTACGCTGGATGCAATCGCTACCAGTATTGACGCTGCCTTCGCGGCGACAGCCAATACATTTAACGGCACTGTAGCGTCCAGTGGCACTTATACGGGAATAGAAAACAAAACATATGCCGTAAAAATTACTACAGGCGGAACATTGGCTGCGGCAACTTATAAAATGTCTATTGATGGTGGTAAAACCTGGGGAACGGAGCAAACTCTTCCGCCTCAGGCGCTGCAGGGGAGCAAAGTGAATACGGCCGGCGGATCCGCCATTACAGCTGCAACAGTCTGGAACAAAATTACCGGCGCCAATGTTCAGGATGGTACCACTATAGTCATTACCGGGAAAAAGCATGACGGCACCGCCGTAGCAGGGACATATACAATAAACAATGCGGTTACAGGCACGGTGCAGGAATTGCTCGACAAAATTGGGACGACTTTAGGAGGCACCGCTTCGATTACTGCAGATGGAAGAATAGAAGTAACGGATAACACAACTGGAGCAAGCCAGTTGGCAATGACCCTTACTACCACCAACCCTGTCAATGCACTCGATTTCGGCACAATTGCCTCAACAACAGCCACGTCTATAACTTTGGGCGATGGTATAAATATGACGATTAACGATTCCGGTTCTCAGCATCTTACCGCTAATGATTTGTTTACGGTGAACGCTTATTCCGCCGGTTATTACCGGGGTAACGATGATCAATTGACCGTGCAAGTCGGTAAAAGCAATAATTTTGTTTATAACATCAAAGGATCTTCCGCCTTTACTGCGGCCAATGGGCCTATTGCCGCTGCTTCCGTCGTTGGCGCGGGGGCCGGTTTGACAGTGGACGATACGATTACTCTTACCCGCGGCGCCTCCGCCGGAAGCTGGTCGCTGACGAGTAACTCTCAATATCCGAATATGGTTATTACTTCGACTAGCGCTACCACAGTTACCATTGATGCCGATAATGACGGAACAAATGACGTAACGTTGGATCTATCGGGCAAGTGGAATGCAAATAACACGGCCTCTTTTACGATTACAGCAGGTGCATCGTCGCAAGTCAGCGCCGTTACGGTCCATGGTCCGGGTAGTGTTGATCTGCTGAAGACACTAAATGCGCTCAAATCGGCCTTGACTGCTCATGATATGACTGCAGTGTCCGCACAAATCGCGGATTTAAAAAATATTCAAACGCAAGTATTGCAGAAGCAAACAGAAGCCGGCGCCAAAGCGAGTTCTTTAGATCTTACCAGTACGAACCATACAGCTTTTACCGAACAATTAGCATCAATGAAGTCCGGTATTGAAGATGCAGATTTGGCAAAGTTAATAACATCTTTTCAAATGCAACAGATAGCTTTGCAGGCGTCATATAACCTGGCTGCGCAAATTGGGAAAATGACGATTATGACTTACCTTTAATAAATATTTGCTGGAGGCAAAATGCTTGTCCTGACACGGAAGTTTGGTGAATCGATTACAATCGGCGACGACATTAAAATAACTATTCTGGAGAGCAAGGGAAAATATATTCGGATCGGCGTTGAAGCGCCGCGCAATATTGCCGTCCACCGGCAGGATATTGACCAACATACTCAGGAGAAAAGTCAGGTGCCGGAAGATGATAGCAGTAGTAAAACAGGAAGAAAATAGACCGGAGACTGATCATTGTAAGATTGAGAACTAATCTGCTCTTGCCTTCCGGAAAGATTAATTGATATTGCTAAAGATGGCATTGCTGTAGTTTTACTCATGTCTGCCTTCCCTTCCATTGATAAATCGAAGACATAATAATTATGCTATTTTGGAAAACCCACTGTATTCATCGGCGGACGTATCCATACTCTTGCTGTAGGCATCAATGCCAGAGAATTTGAAGACGATATGATTGGGGTCAATGGTTGCATCGGCGGTTTCATTTTGATAAAGCCGAAAATAGACGATAGCTTTATCAGAGTCTGCGTCATAGGTAACATATGTGGGTTTAGGAAGAATTGTGGCTTCCGTGGAAGGCGGGATCAGACCGCCATTATACACGCCGCCGTTTTCCTGGATTGTGGCCCGGGATATTTTCCAGTTATAGGGATTGATTATGGATGCCTGATCCATCTCTTTGGAAAAGGTAAAGCTCAGGGAAAAAAGTTTTGATTTATTTGCATCTTGCAGGGTGGAACTTAGCTTGGCGATTTCCGTATGCGCCGGAAGTCTGGTGTTGAATCCATTCAAACTAAGAACCATATTTATTCGGGGCTGAGTGACCCGAGTAATATAATTTTCCAGATCTGTTGTTTTAGTTGATTCTTTAACTTCCAGTGTCGCCAAAACATCTTGAGCTTTTTGAAATTCACCCATATCGGCATAGGCATAACCCAGTTCAAGGTGCGCCAGTTCAAAGTCCTTATTGACGCTGATGGCTTTGGTCAATTGAGAAACTGCGTTTTCCAGATCACCGTCCTGTCGGGCAGACTGGCCTAATCCATAGTAGCCCGTTGCACTGTTGGGGCTGATCCGGACAATCTCGGAAAATCGATCATTGGCCTTGTCCAGTTCGCCGGCGTTAAGATAGGCTTGTCCCAGAGAATACTGACTCTCGGCGTTATTGGAATTGATATTGACCGCCTGTCGATATGCCGTGGTTGCTTCCTCCAGCATATCCTCTTCCAGATAGATATCGCCCAGAGCTATGTAGAACGTGTCGTCTGCCGGATAAAGCCGGATGGCTTCCTTGTAGGTGTTAATCGCTTTATCCGTTTCTTCCAGTCTGGCATAAGCCTGTCCGATATAGCCGTATGCTTTTGCGGCATTGTCGGAAGAAGGTGAAAGAGCGGCAGCCTGCTTGAAAGATTTAATGGCCTGGTCATAGTTGGCGTCTTGAAAATAATCGATTCCCTGGACCAAAATCGTTCCGGAAAGAGCATCCAGTCTGTCCTGAGTTCTGGCATAGGTTGAAGTAAATAAGTTATTTATAGAATCTGTGGATACTCCATAATTGGTTGTATATAATGATACGGTATATTGATTGGTATAGGATGTTATGAAATTTTCGCTCATAATTAATATCTAGAGACCTTTGCCAAACTATATAACAAACAATTATGTCATACCGGCGCAGGCCGGTATCCAGTATTATTTAGGTGCTTCCTAGATTCCGGCCTGCGCCGGTATGACGAACAGAGAAGGTTATTGAACCATTTGTTGAAATTATCGGCAGGTGATGCAGGAAACTTGAGTGAAAAGGTGAATAATTAATAGGCTGAAGAGTACGAGAGAGTGTTGGATCCTTTGCTGCAAAGAATTAATTCCTATTGCTATTTTTTCGTATAAAAACCAGTGAATAGGCGACTGCCATGCACGATATTAATTATGAATAATGTGTTCAGTGATCCATCAAACCTGTAAATGACGCGATATGTGCCAACAATAACTTGTCTGTAAATAGATTGTCCAAACTCCGGAATAATTTTCCCGGATTCTGGGAAAATGCTTAAACGCTCGACGGATTAGATAATTTTACGAGTTTGATAATTTGCATATCGGATTGAATCACGGGAGATGTAATCATGAATTGCTTCCAGAGACTCTATTGCTTTTTGGGCCCATATCAGCTTTGCCACTTTCCGGATATCCTTTCAATGGCCTGTTGGTGGGATAATACCTTTCCTTCTCTTATATCATTTTCACCTTCTTCTATTTTTTCAAGAAGATAGAGCTGGTAGATAAAATTTTCCACGTCAATTGTTGCGGGTAGTTTCTCCAATATGTTTTCAATTTTTACCTTTGCAACATTCATAGAGCTCTCCTTTTTTATTAAAATTATATGGCGACAATATTTTTATGTCAATCAATATTAAACAAATGTGTGTAAGACACGCAGCCTTCAGTCTTCAGTCTTCAGCCTAATCCCCTGGCATTTTTTTTAAACCGCTAAAGTATTGCGGCGAATATCCGATAATGAATTTAACGAATGTTTATAAAAATATATGAAAGGAGGAGAATTTAATAAGCTCAGGTAAACATCTACAAAGAAAAGTAGTTTTTTCGTCAAAACAAAAAACCTCTGACAAGAATTGTCAGAAAACAACCTAGAAAAGGAGAAACAAATCATGGCTATTAATGACATATCATTAACCGCAGGAATGAGATCCAATCTTTTATCACTGCAAAACACAGTTGACCTTTTAAATCGTACACAAAACCGCCTTTCTTCAGGCAAAAAAGTTAACACGGCTATCGACAATCCGGTATCCTTTTTTGCAGCGCAGACATTGAATGCCCGTGCTTCTATTATCGATGGTTTGAAGGATTCTATGGGGCAAGCCGTTCAGACGATTGCCGCCGCCGATAAAGGTATTACATCACTCAGCGCGTTGATTGAACAGGCCAAAGGTCTTGCGCAGTCTGCACAGAGCGCGGCAGCCGGCACGACTCCCGATGCGACAACCGGCGATGCGGATCTGGAAGAGACCAACTATGTAAATGCTTCCATCACGTTCGGCGTTATTGTAGATGACGAGATGCTCACGATTGGCGGTCAGGGCTTTACAGTTCTTACTGTTGGTGCAACTGCTGCGGATGGCCAGTTTGGCGACGCTGGAGAGCTGGTTGATGCCATCATGGCCAACACCACTCTGACTGACTTGGGCTATTCGGCAACCTTGTCCGGCGGCAATGTGATCATTTCGCTTGATGAAGAGGATGTTGCGCTGGCCGATATCACATCCGATATGACGGGCTATGCTGAATCAGAAGTTGATGGTGCACTTGCTTCCGTTTCGATGACCTTCACAATTGGAGCAACGGCGTATAATGGGACCGGAGCAACCGCTACGGACGCTGCCACCGCTCTGGATACTGCCATTACGGGCGGAGTGACGGGAGAAACCGCGGTAACGGTATCGACCATCGGCGCCGTCGAGGTGACTTATGCTTATGTGCCGTCCGCTGAAATGACGTCAATCGCGGATCAGTACAATACGCTACGTACTCAGATGGATGAGTTGGCCGAAGACTCCGGGTATAAGGGCAAAAACCTTTTGAGTTCAGACCTTCTGACCGTTAAGTTTGAAGGAACTACTCTGGGCGTGCAAGGCTTTGATGCATCAACAACGGGCCTGGCTATTACTGCGGCTGATGCAGCTGTCTGGGGTGCTACACCTGCAGCCATTGATGCCGCCGTTACGGCTCTGGATACTGCGTCAAATACTCTGCGTTCGGAAGCTTCCAAACTTTCCGGTAACTTGAGTATTATTACCGTTCGTCAGAATTTCTCGACGCAGATGATTAACACGCTGAATGCAGGTTCGGATCTGCTGACACTGGCCGATGCCAACGAAGAAGGCGCCAACATGCTGATGCTGCAAACCCGTCAGTCTCTGAGTACAACAGCTCTGAGCCTCTCGGCGCAAGCAGCCCAGTCGGTATTGAAACTGTTCCAATAAACATGATCTGAGAATTGAGGCGGGAGAAGAATTCTCCCGCCTCAACAATCACCGATAAGGTGTTTAGACTATGAATATTCAAAATAATCAGATTGCTCAAGGACTATTTCGTGCCGTTGAGGTAAAATCAGGCTCAGGAAAAGGGGAAATTTCCGCAGAAAGCAATTCTTCCCTGCCTGATAAAACTTCGTCTGAAGCAGATCTTAAAACCGTGTCCGATAGCCCCAATGCGACCCGTGTGTACTCTCCACCATTATTTCCACTGGGGCATACACAGGGGATTTATGACATTATCCCGGCAAAGTCGGATAGTTCATCAGCTGCTTCCGTGGAAACAAAGAAGACAAGCGTCCGGCAGGACCATACAACGACAAATGCGGAAGATATTACCTCACGCCGAGAGGCTGCCTCGGACAAAGACGGTATAATTAAAAACAACGTGTCCGCGGTAAAAAAGACAATTAGTTTGGGCAATGTTCTTGATTTGAAAGTCTGATTTATTCTAAAGGGAAAACAGGGAAGGGTGTATGTCACTCAAGATAACACTGAAAGTGCATGAAAAATTCATTATTGGCGGCGCCGTGATAACAAATGGCGAAGCCAAAAGCACTTTTATAGTCGAAAACGATGTGCCGATCCTGCGGGGAAAAGATATTATGACGCCGGCTTCGGCGGACACGCCTTGCAAGAAAATTTATTTCGCCATACAGCTGATGTATATAGATGGTAAAAATCTGCCGGAGCACCACAAAACATTTTGGGAACTGGTTAAGGATGTGGCCGTAGCCGCTCCCAGCAGAAAGCCGCTCTTAAAAGAGATCAGCGAAGAAATTCTCAGTGAACGGTATTACCCGGCGCTGAAACTGACGAAAAAACTCATTGAATATGAACAGGAGGTTATCAAACGTGTACGCACTGCAACTTGAAGCTTATAAAACGGCACAGACTAACAATATGTCCGGAAGAGAGATCGAAGCTGGCGCTCTGACCCGTTGCGCAATTCTCCTGTCCAATTGTCAGGAAAACTGGGATACCCCTGACCGTGAGAAAAAACTAAGCGAAGCGCTGGAGTTTAATCAGCGCGTCTGGAGTATTTTGCAGGCGGAATTGGTGGAAGACAACAATCCCCTGCCCATCCAGGTTCGTAAGGATATTCTGGCCCTGAGTGTTTTTATTGATAATAGAATTATTCAAGTGATGGCCAATCCCAAGCCGGAAAGACTCAAAATTATTATTGACATCAATTTGAATATGGCGGCGGGGCTGCGCGGGAGTACGGCGGAGTAAATTCCATCTGGTTTTTCATCTGATGTCCTCCGGGCGGAGGTGCCACGCTGTGACGGAAGTGGAAAGCAACCGAAAAAACAGTCCCCTACTCCCCGCCAGCGGGGAACAATGTCCCAATCATTTCTCTTTTTTGTACAAAGCCCATCCACTCTTTTTCTCTTAACCTATTTTTAAAATGTAATTATAATGTAATCACATTGATCAAGGAGCATGAAAGTATGAGGGCAAATATTATTCGCATCGGAAATTCTCAGGAACACGCCTTCCCAAAGTCATTTTAGATCAAAGCCGGCTGGGCAATGAAGTGGAATTGGAAGTCGAAGACGAAAAAATTATCATCTGCCGGGTTTCTTGTCCGCGCGAAGACTGGGAGAATCAATTCCGCCTGATGGCTGAAAACGGCGATGATAAAGCGCTGGATGCGGTCCAGCCAGCCGCATCACGATGGGATGAGGATGAATGGGTATGGTAATCAAGCGCTTTGATGTCTTTTTGATTAATATTGATCCGACCATCGACAGTGAAATTGGCAAAGCGCGGCCTTGTCTCATCATATCACCTGATGAAATGAATAAATTTATTGCGACAGCCATCGTTGCGCCCATGACGACGAAAGGCCGGAATTACCCCACATGTGTAACATGTTCATTTAAAGGGAAAAAAGGCAAGATTGTTTTGGATCAAATAAGAACGGTAGATAAAACCAGACTTGTTAAAAAACTTGGCAGCATTGATGCAGATATCCAGGAAGAAGTCCTCTCAACGCTGGCGGAAATGTTTGCGCCTTAATATCGGGAAGCTCGTAAAAAATTGCACAATTTGTCTTTCCTATCTACCAGCCGCCATTAACTACTGCTCTTTCTGCAACTCTTCAAGCAGATCCACCGTTTCCTTGTTATTAATTTTGTTTTCCATCATTGCGGTAAGAAGACTTAGCGCCTGATCCTTTCTGCCGTTGGTGTGCAGCTGTCTTGCGGTTTTATTGAGTTGACTGTTTACATTGGGATTTTTCTTTCTGAGCATTAACATCAGTTCCTTTGTTTTTTTATTATTTTCTTCCAGGCAACTCGCAGTGCATTGCACAAGCAATGCAGGGAGGTAATCAGGCGTTTCATCGAGCAGTTCCTGTAAAGCAGTTGACGCTTTTTTCACCGATCCGGCAATGATTTCGCAATAGGCATAAATAGAAACATATTCTTTAAGCTTTTTGTCGGTTCTCATGGCCTGAGTTGCCGAATAGAGAGCCTGCTCGTAACGGTCAAGCAACAACTCGGCTGAGGCAAGCTGAACATAAATTTCAGCGATCGGATCGCCGACGGAAATTCGTTTGATAAGTTTGTAATCATCTGATTCCGGCTTGTCCTCGATCAGCGAAAGAAGTTTTGTCCATAATTCAACGGTTTCATCGTATTTTCTGAGCAGATGGGCTTGCTTGGCGAGTTCAAAAATATATTTTACGTTAGTCGGGGCGCTTTCATATTTAATTTTCCCCAGCAGATAATAATCTTCGCCCTTTTGAGAGTCTTTCCTGACATCCAGCTTTCCATAGTGGTGAACAACAATTTTGCAGGCGGCAACCGGTATCTTTTGCGTTGCCAATGAATTTTCCAGCAACTCGTGAACAGGATTGGAAAAGAAGA
Organism: Deltaproteobacteria bacterium; assembly: GCA_025361065.1. Lineage (GTDB taxonomy): Bacteria > Desulfobacterota > Syntrophia > Syntrophales > Smithellaceae > MVRV01. The sequence goes on along the minus strand of JANYAY010000010.1, from coordinate 15,561 downwards.
CGTCTTTTCTTCGCGGTGCCAGCCGTACCTTTGGGCTTGGAATCCAACCCGCGCCAGCTTCTTCGGGATACTCGCCTTTGTTGGGCGTCCAACCGAGCACGCTCATGTTATTGATGTAATTTCGCGTGACGATAGAATAGGCAATTGGCTTAGACGTCCGCTTTCGAATAAGGTTCTTCAATTCGTTGTGATCGAGTGAGGAGATGACTTCATCAGCGTCGAGAATCAGCACCCAATCGCCTGCGGCGTGAATGAGCGATTCGTTGCGGGCAGCGGAAAAATCACCTGTCCACGGGAACTCGTACAACTTTGCCCCGAAGACCCGCGCGATGTCTTTGGTTTTGTCAGTTGAGCCTGTATCAACGATGATAATTTCGTTCACAACATCCCGGACGCTTTTCAGACAGCGGACCAGGTGCTTTTCTTCATTTTTGACAATCATGCAAAGCGACAAAGTTCCTTTTTGGGATGCTTTTTCAATCTGGAGGGGGCCGATCTTTTCCCGGACAGCCAGGGCCGCGTTGAGAATACCATCGTCCGGACCAAACAACGCAAGCGAATCTTCTATCCGGAGCATAGCGGAATTCAACTTGCCTAGCTGGATAAGAGTATCAATATATAGAAAAGTCAGATTTTTATTGTTGGGATATAATCTACAGACTTCCCGGAGGTTGGCCTCCGCATCAATAAACAGGCCCAAAGATGATATAACAGTATAATAAATCGAGCTGCAATCCGGTACGGTCGGAGAGAGGATAAAGCCTTGGCGCAGCTGCGACAGCGCTTCATCTTTTTTATCCGTACCCCAGTAGAGTACGCCAAGATTGGTGTGTGCTTCACCATAACCAGGATCAGAGTCGATGGCTTTCCGGAAATAATCCGCGGCTTTTTCTTTATCGCCTTTTTTATACGCCAAAACACCTTTCAGATTCAGCGCCGCAGGGTAGTATTCATCATGAGACAACATTTTGTCAGTGTATGCGGTTGCTTCATCATCAAACCCCAGGCCTTCTTTGGCGTAGCCCGCATATTCCATACCTTTCAGATGATTTTTAGCTGCCTCCGGCATAGTACCGACAATTTCCCATGCCTCGGAAAATCTTTTTGTTTCGATGAAAAGGCGCGTCAGTTCATAGTATATTTGAGGATCATCCGGTGCATATTTGATGCAACTGATAAGAGCCTCCACGGCCTGATCTGTTTTGCCTTTTGCATAGTAAACATCGGCCAATTCCGTGGCTCGCAAAACCGCGAGTTTCTTTCCTTCGGGGCTTGCCGTATTGAGTGCCCACTTCTTATCGATAATTTTTTTGTTATCAGATATTGCCGCACCGTAATTGATTTTGTTGCCAATGAAACTGCGGCTTCCATAATGATGAATAAAGATATCTCCCGCAATATAATTTTTATAACCGGCCAGTGCGGCCCTTAAACAAAAATCATCATCTTCAAAATTGCCAGTTCCGAAGTTTTCATCAAGCAGGCCGATTTTTTCGGCCAGTCCGCGCTGGAAAAGCATGCAAAACCCGACGACCCTTCTAAAGGGAATCCGGCGATGAAGATATTTTTCAAGAAACTGTACCGCGTATTTTTCCAAGAAATCAACGGATCGATAGGAATCATCATTTATCTGTTGAGGTCCACTGATGTTATTGGTCATCGGGCCGACGATGCCGGCATCGGGTGCGTGTTTCAGGCATTCCAATAGTCCGGAAAGCCAGTCTTTTGCAACGACAACGTCATTATTCAATAGTAGAATATTTTCTCCATTGGAGGTCTCAATTCCTTGATTACAGCCTTTGGCAAAACCAAGGTTCTGCTTATTTTCAATCAAGCGATAATTATCATTTTCCTGTACCAGTTTTGTTAGCCACTTTACGGTTCCGTCGGTGGAGCCGTTATCAACAAAAATTATTTCATGGTCTTCCGGGGTATGTTTCCTGATGCTCTTTACGCACTTTTTTGTATATTCCAACTGGTTAAATGTCAGGATGACAAGAGATGTCCGCCCTGGTGCAAATTCTTTATTATCGAACCGGGGCAATAAAAAGTCTGTCTTAGAAGTTGCGCTATTTGCAGTAGCCTTATAGAGATTATCATTAGAGGGCGCTTTTTGGACGATTAGAATATATTGATAAGTAAATAAATTCAGAAATTCCTCTTTTGTCAAATTGGCTATTTCCACGTTATCTTTGCTGTATTTATTTCCCGATTCTTTTAGCTTCTCCAGATCAAGGGATGGATTAATGACACGCTCAATGCCCCTAATTGTTAACCCGGCTCCGCTGAACATTTTTTTTGCTGTTTCCAGTGTGAAAAAGCGTAAATGAGTGGCATCGAGAATTCCGGCATCTTGATATTGCCAGTTACCCTTTATCAAATCCTGCAAGATGGTTATGTTCTGAATGTTGGGTAAAGAGGCCACAACGTAACCGCCGGGTTTGATGTAACTTGCCAATTCGGCCAGAATATCCCAGGGATCATGGAGATGCTCCAGAACATCCAATGCCAGTAGTAAATCAAATTCTCCGGGTTTTAGTCCATATTCAGAAGCCAAATCCGTCTCTTCGACATTGGCGACAATAACTTTGTCTAAATAATTTTTGGCAATCTCGGCTGCTTCCGGTGAAATATCAATTCCCACATAATATTGCACCGGCAGCCGCTCTTTCAGATTCTTACCGGTAGCTCCACCGGCGCAGCCAATTTCCAGCACTTTCCCGGTGGATATCTTGTTTTTAATAATTGCCTCAACAACCTCAGGCCTGGCAAAACCGTAATAGGAGTTCTGCTTATTCTGCTTCAGAGGGCTGTTGCAATTGACAATTTGGGTGGCCCTTTTTATTTTTCTTTCGGGCTTGCTGCTTTTCTCTTGGTTTTCCGCTTTATATAATATGCAGAAGGAATCTCCCCATTGATCGCTTCCATCGGTAAATCCCGATTGCCCCCATGTTGTTTTCGCATCCAGAACCTCCAGATTTACCCATTTGGCCAGAGCGCGAAAACCATCAGGATAATAACGCCAGCAATCCACCGGATATTTATGTTCCGGACCGCGCGAAGGCGCGACAATGCAGATTAAACCATTTTTTTTGAGTACCCTGTTCATTTCTTCTATGATGAGCCAGGGGTATTCTATATGTTCAAAGGCCTGCCCGGAGATGATTACATCGAAAGACGCATTCGGCAGTTCGGGCCAATGATAAGGATCAGAAGGTGTGTAATCAACATTTGGTCCTGGATTGACATCGAGGCCTGTATAGAGATATTTTCCCGGATCGGAAAAAATTTCCTTATAGGTGCCGTTTACGCCGTAACTGCCTACATCCAGAAGCTTTATTTTTTCCAGGGAGAATTTCTTGTCAACAAGTTCTCGGAAACGTTTAATTATATTAAATGAACTTTGATGCATGAGAGATCACCTACAATTCCTTCTTTTTAACTTCTGCGAAGTTCTCGGAAAACTGACCAAATCGATCTGCCAAGTATTTGGCAAGATCATCTTTCTCTACAATCTTAACCCATTGTCCGTTTTTTACATCAAGTATCTTGACAATTCTTGCCGGATTACCTACTGCAACGCAATAGTCGGGAATATCTTTGATGACGACTGAATTTGCCCCGATGACGCAGTGTTTGCCGACTTTTACATTGCCCATAATAACGGCATTAATGCCGATCCACGATTCCTTCTCCGATCGTCACTTGGTCGTCGTGAGTGGTTATCCCTTGATGCATTATCGGAATTCCTATCTTCTGATACTCATGATGAGTATCGGCAATAAAGACATTAGGCGCGATTAAGACAAACTTGCCGATGATGATTTTGTTGGCTGCAGATATAGTGCATCTTCTGCCGATATTTGCCCCCTCATCGATCACAATCATCGGGCCGGGAATAGGACTGTTAAATGCGATATTCAACCAACAGTCCTTTTGAATGACAACGTTGTTTCCAAACTTCATTCGATTGATACCGCGAATATCGCAGGTAGGATCTATCACGGTTTTAGCGGTAGCAATTGAGTTAGATGAACTGGCTTCAGGGGCTGCATTAAGGTGATCGGATTTAGATTTGTTTATCATCGCCAAATATTTTTGAATATCGTTATCGTCGAGCATGCTCTGCTTTTCCTTGAATGAACGTGAAGTTTTCGATATTTTATTACTTATGCGAGGCATAGTCACAACAAATCATCTAGCAATATTAGTGCCATCTCAGTTTGTTGGTTTAAGGATAGAAATAGTTAATATTGATTAAAATTGATTTCTTTCTTTATTGGCAAAAATAATTAGGGTGATTATGAAATATGTAGTAATAAAAATCGTGAGTTTACGATAGGCAGTTATTTACTATTACCTTTGTGGTAGAGTTTTGAAAATAGTGTAGTATCGAAAGATAATTATTCGATTGCATTACAAATTTATCTATTTATAAATACTTAAAAGTTGTTGTTCTGACGAGTATGGTGGTCAATTCAATGACGTTTATTTTTTTTACTTAAGGACCTAAAACGACGCCTCTGGGAGTAAAACTATCAAAACGGTATCTATTTATAAAATCATAATTGATAAGATTTTTTATTGATATTTTAAGAATAAATGTCATAAAATAATTCACAGGCGATATTACTTGTAATTTTATTAGTTTCATTAAATTTATAAAAAAAATCAATAAACTCTAAAGTTATTTTCTATGGCGCCGATATTAATATCGGAGAGTTTTACTGGGGGAAGGGAGCGTGAAATGACAATCACACCTTATCAGATTGATAGTGTGCTTAGTGCGTATACTAGGCAAAGTAAGTTGAGAGTATCACAGGCCGCTGCCAAGGGAAATGTGCCGGAAGGAAAATACACGGATGTGGTTTCATTATCGATTAAAGAAGAAAGCAAAGCGGAAGAGTTTGATAAAATAAGCTATAATCTTCGTGATGTTATCTTAAAAAAATAATGAAAACAAATCTTTGTCGAAATTTTTGCTTTCCTGAATCAGCAAAAAGTTGTAGCTATCGTCCAAATCATTTTTTATTCCCGAAAAGGTGTACACTCTTATGGCAATAAAAATTCCGGCCGAAGAGAAATATAAAGAAAAGAAAAAGATATTAGTCGTTGATGACTATCTGCCGACCCGCAGACTCATTGTTGATGCCTTGGATCAATCTTCTCAATATGAAGTTAATGAAGCGGAAAATGGCGAAGAAGCCTTGCAACTTTTCAACGAAGATAATTATGATCTTGTGATAAGCGATATCATGATGCCCGGCATGAGCGGGATGGATTTGTTAAACCGCATCAGAGAGAAGAATCTTTTTGCCGCTGTTATTATGATTACCGGCAATCCCACGGTTGACCTTACAGTTAGCGCGATTAAAAAAGGGGCTGTTGATTTTCTCACAAAACCTTTTGACATTGATGACCTGCTTTTTAAAGTGGATATCCATTTACGGGGGAAGTCGCTGCTGGCAGCAGATAGCGCCGATACAATTTCAGGGCATACCAATCTTCAAGACCAATCCGATGAGCTTTCTAAGCAGGGATATATATTTGATTCAATAGACGATTCCCCGTTAGATAATGATGTTATTTTTGAAAAGATTGCTGCGCTGGCCTTAAAATTGGTTGACGGAGAAGTCTGCTCTATTTTGCTTTTTGATGAACAGGACAATGAATTTCATACAAAAGTAGTGAAGGGTGAATCAGAGGGAATTACCCGAAATTATAAGCACAGTTCTGCGCTGGGAATGGTCTTCAATGAAGTCATTGAACGAAAAGAAGCGGTAGTTATCAATTCCAATGAACATCCGGATGTTTCTCCATCATTGATATGTGCTCCTCTGATGATTCGCAATTCGATCCTGGGTATCCTGAGCGTCAGAAAAAAGAAAAACCGGGAAATTTTTAATAAAAAGGATTTGCATCATATTTTGAGCCTGACCAAACGGGCTTCCTTGAATTTAGAAAATAAAATTCTTTATGAAAGTATCTATTCCAACATTATGGATACTTTGAAGTCGCTGATATCATCGATTCAAGCAAGAGATCATTACACAGAGGCACATTGCCAGCGCGTCACGGACATATCTTTAAAAATTGCAACTCAAATGAATTGTTCAACAAAAGACATGGAAAGCCTGAAAATTGCAGGTGTTCTCCATGATGTCGGCAAGATTGCTGTTCCCGACAGCATTCTGCTCAAGCCGGATAAGCTTACATTGGAAGAATTCTTAATCATAAAGAATCATCCAACAATTGGCGAAAATATTCTCCGGCCGGTTATTTTATTAGAAAAAGAAAGAAAAATAATTCAATGTCATCACGAAAGATGGGATGGCAAAGGTTATCCTTTGGGAATTGCCGGAATGGAAATTCCCTGCCTTGCACGTATTCTGGCGGTTGCTGATTCCTTTGACGCCATGACCAACAACCGTCCGTATCGTCCGGCAATGCCGCTGAACAAAGCTATTGACGAATTAGTTAATAATAAAAATACCCAATTTGATGAAGAAGTTGTTAACGCCTTTCTTAAACTCATATAATTATGTTTTGCGAAAAGATGGCATACTAATTGATTCCTTTTGATTTATATCAGGAGGAAAACATGGTCGTTTCGATAAAAAATAATAATCTATTAAATATTGCCGGTATCGATAAAATTGACTCGGTGAGATCTAATCCGGCATCAGTAAATAATCAAAGCACCTTTAGCGATCTTTTGCGTAATTCTCTTCAAGAAACGGGCTCTTCCCAATCATCGGGAGCGGCACTTCCGGCTTTAACCAAAGATCAGATAGCGCTTCTTGTCAAAAGCATACAAACTCAAATGAACCGCCAACTTTTTAACATGGTATTTAATAATGGAGCAGAAATTAATCCCTTTCCGTCAAGAATGTTGCCTGATTATGCCAGAGGAACAACCTCTTCTTTAATGGAAGCGTCAAAAAACAGTCAGGTGCCGCCAAAAAACAATGTTACTTCGGGCAGTCTCAATCTGGATGCTTTTATTGAAAAGGCAGCGCGCAAGTATGAAGTTGACCCTGATTTAATTCGCTCGGTTATTAAAACAGAAAGTAATTTTAACACCTTGGCGACTTCACCGAAAGGAGCAATGGGGTTAATGCAATTAATGCCGGAAACAGCGAAGGATTTGGGAGTAAAAAATGCTTATGATCCGGAAGAAAATATTATGGGCGGAACACGTTATTTAAAATCTCTGCTGGAACGCTACGATGGTAAAATAGACCTGACTTTGGCCGCCTATAACTGGGGAATGGGTAATTTAGAAAGAAGTCACCGTCATTTGCCCCAGGAAACAACTAATTATGTTGCCAGAGTTAATAGTTATTACAAAGATCTCAAAGCATCAGCCTGAAGTCAAGCTTAATGCCGGCTATTAATCCATTCCTGCAAAGCCTGCAGGGCGCGATCAACATAAAGCATGTTTCGTTCTCTTTTCTTTATTTTTTTCCCGGGCAAAGGTCCCAGTAGTCCAAAGTTGATATTCATCGGCTGAAAATTATCGGTCTGTTCGGCAGAGGTGATATAGTTCAATAGAGAGCCAATCGCCGTGATCGCAGGTGGCGGAGATAGTTTGCTTCCTTCGATTTGACTTGCGGCATTTAATCCCGCTAAAAGTCCCATTGCCGCGGATTCCATGTAACCCTCCACACCGGTAATTTGTCCGGCAAAAAAAATATTCTGATTTGTTTTCAGTTGGAGTGAAGAGTGCAAAAGGGAAGGTGAATGGATGTAGGTATTACGGTGTATACTGCCGTAACGGGCGAAGCTGGCATTTTCCAATCCGGGAAGGAGACGAAAAATACGCTGCTGTGCAGGCCACGTCAATTTTGTTTGAAAGCCGACAAGGTTAAAGAGGGTACCGGAGGAATTTTCCCGGCGTAATTGTACGACGGCATAAGGAATTAATCCGGTTTTAGGATCAACCAGCCCCACCGGCTTCATCGGCCCGAAAGCCAGTGTATTTTCGCCGCGGAAGGCTAATACTTCGATGGGCAGGCAACCTTCGAAATGGCGCACCTGCTCAAACGGCTTGGGTGCGACTTTTTCTCCCGCCAGTAACTCCTGCCGGAATATTTCGTATTCTGCCGCCGACAGCGGGCAATTCAGATAATCCGGGGTGCCCTTATCGTAGCGGGAGGCCCAATAGACTTTTTCCATATTGATTGAGTCCGCTTCCACGATTGGCGCGATGGCGTCATAGAAATATAAATAGGAACTGCCCAGCATTCGGGAAATTTCCTGCGCCAGGATATCGGAGGTCAGCGGGCCGGTGGCAATTATGGTTACCGCGTCACCGGGGATTTCGGTAACCTCACCCCTGGTTTGCGAAAATTTAGGTTGCCGGCTCAGTTGAAATTCCACATTTTGGGCGAATTGCAGACGATCAACAGCCAGCGCAGTACCCGCAGCAACTGCTGTTTTATCTGCAGCGGCAACAATCAGCGAATTGAGGCGACGCATTTCTTCCTTCAGCAGGCCGGGAGCGTTATCAAGATTATTTGATTTCAGAGAATTGCTGCAGACAAGTTCGGCAAGTTGATCCATTTTATGGGCGGGAGAAAACTTTTGTGGCTTCATTTCATAAAGATGAACCGCGTGGCCCCGCTGCAGGAGCTGCCATGCAGCTTCACAACCGGCAAGGCCGCCGCCGATAATTGTGACAGAAGATTTGGTCATTATTCAGAAAGCGTTTTGGGCATCTTCTTGATAGTCTTACATTCCGGATATCCTGTGCAACCGAGGAATTTTCCGAAACGGCCGCGTTTGATGGCCATGGGCTTTCCACATTGATCACAGGCGACATCGGAAATCTCCGGTTCCTGCGTTGCCGCCTGCCCCTCTTTACCCATTTTCTTGATGTTTTTGCATTCGGGATAACCGGAACAACCCAGGAACTGGCCATAACGACCGCGTTTGACGGCCATGGGTTTTCCGCACAATTCACACACGGCATCCGTTACCTGGGCGGTCTCGGGGACTATCTCGCCATTTTCATTTTTGGTGGCATTCATAGTGTTTTTGCATTCGGGATAGCCCGAACAGGCCAGGAATTGTCCGAAGCGACCATCCTTGACGTTCATTGGTTTTCCGCATTTATTGCATTTAATGTCCGTTGTTTGATTTTCCACGTGTTGAATTTTCCCTTCTTCATCATGAGTGAAGTTCATTGTGTTCTTACATGTCGGGTAATTGGAACAGGCGAGAAATCGCCCGTTTTTTCCCCACTTGATCACCATGGGACTTTGGCATTTTTCGCATATGAGGTCTGTCGGAGTCTCTTCTTGTTTAACATTCCTCATTTCATTTTTTGCCGTCAGCAATTCCTGCGCAAAAAGATCATAAAAGTCATGAAGGGTTTTTACACGTTTACTTTCGCCCCCCTCAATCATGTCCAGCTTATTTTCCATGTCGGCGGTAAAAGTAATATCCAGAATAGTGGGGAAGTTTTTAACTAACAGTTCAGTAACAATCATTCCCAATTCCGTGGGAAAGAATTTACCTTTTTCGCGGCGGGCGTATTCCCGATCCTGAATAGTGGAGAGGATTGCTGCGTAAGTGCTGGGGCGTCCGATGCCTTTTTCTTCCAATTCACGGACCAATGAAGCTTCCGAAAAACGGGGTGGTGGTTGGGTGAACTTCTGCTCCGAATTTAAACTGATCAGTTTTAATTTTTCGTTGACCTTAACTTCCGGGAGAAGTTTGTCGGTTCCATTTTCCTCTTCTTTTTCATCCTTGCCTTCGGTATAGACTATGGTAAAACCGGGAAATCTCAGGATTTGTCCCTGAGCGCGTAAAATACAATTAGCGCCGCTGATATCGATCGTGGTTTGATCGAAAATAGCAGGGTTCATCTGACTGGCGACAAAGCGATTCCAGATGAGCTGGTAGAGCTTAAATTCATCAGCGGACAAATATTCTTTAATATCCTGGGGCTTATAAGCCATTGTGGAAGGCCGGATTGCTTCATGAGCATCCTGTGCTTTTTGCGCGTTTTTATATGTCTGCGGCCTGGCCGGCAGATACTCGGAAGAATAATTTTCTTTGATATAGTCGCGCACGGCGTTTAGCGCTTCATCGGCAATGCGGTAAGAGTCGGTTCTCATATAGGTAATGAGACCAATGGAGCCTTCTTTTCCCAGCTCAATGCCTTCATATAATTTTTGCGCGACCATCATGGTCTTCTTGGCTGAAAAACGCAGCCAGCGTGAAGCCTCCTGTTGTAATTTGCTGGTGGTAAAGGGCGGCAGGGCTGAGCGCTTAAGTTCTTTCTTCTCCAGTTTTTCGACAATAAAAGAAGCTTTTTTTAATGATTCAAGAATCTTGTCTGATTGTTCGCCATTGACAACTTTTGCTTTTTTCCCGTCAATTTTATGTAATTTTGCATCAAAGGGCGGTGGATTGCTTCCTTCAAATTTTGCCTGCAGGTTCCAGTATTCTTCGGGGATGAATTTATTTATTTCCGCTTCTCGATCACAAATCATTCTTACGGCAACGGACTGGACACGTCCGGCGCTTAATCCTCTTTTAACTTTATCCCAAAGCACCGGGCTGATCTGATAGCCGACAAGCCTGTCGAGAATCCTTCGTGTCTGCTGAGCTTCATATTTATTGAAGTCGAGACTCGATGGGTTGTTTATTGCTTCTAAGACCGTGTTTTTAGTAAGATCGTTAAATAACACGCGATAAATGTTTTTATTCTTCGTGTTAATTACTTCCGATATATGCCAGGCAATTGCTTCACCTTCGCGATCCGGATCAGGCGCCAGATAGATGTTTTCCGCATTTTTGGCAGCTTTTTTCAGTTCATCGATTGTTTTTTTCTTCGCATCAATATTCTTATAGGTCGGTGCAAAATCTTTATCCAGATCGATGCCTAAAGTGCTTTTAGGCAAGTCCTTGATATGCCCCATAGAAGCGACTACATTAAAATCTTTTCCCAGAAATTTTTTAATTGTTTTAACTTTTGTGGGCGATTCCACAACGACTAACGAATTGGCCATGATAACTCCTCTATTTCGCCGCACCCTATAATGGGGAGAAGGAAATTTGTAAAGACATATTTTTATTGCTGCAAGCCGCTCATCAATAATAAGTGTGAAATATTAGTCTAGTAACCGGCATAAGAGGCCGTAACGAAGTGGTTGGAAATGTTATGATCTTGCCACCCGTATGGGTGGTCATTTTGTAACGGCCTCTAAAGAAAAAAACTTTCCCGGATGTTGATTGATAATCCCGTTTAACTCCAGTTTCATGAGAGAACTTAAGATATCACCGACGGCGAAACCTGTTGAGATTATCAGCTCATCAATATGCAGGCGGCTATTGGATAAAAGAGCGATAATTTGCCGATCGACGGAATTTAAATTTTCATTTTTCCGGACGATGCCTGTCTCGTCGCCGGAAGCCGGCAATGGTTTCATCGTTTTCGGTTTTTCCAGCTGGGGGAGAATTTCTTCCAGGATGTCATCGGTATTCTCAATTAATTTTGCTCCCTGCTTTATGAGCTTGTTTGTTCCGCGTGAACCCGCCGAATCAATTGTTCCCGGAACGGCAAAAACTTCCCGTCCCTGTTCCAATGCCAGTCTGGCCGTAATCAGTGAACCGCTTTTTTCTCCTGCTTCCACCACAACCACACCATAAGACATGCCACTGATGATACGATTGCGGGCGGGAAAATTACAGGCGCGCGGCGGTGTCCCCAGGGGGAATTCGGAAACGACGGCTCCATTTTCTCCGATAGCGGCAAATAATTTTTTATTCTCCGGCGGATAGACAATATCCAAGCCGGTGCCCAGGACGGCTATTGTCCGTCCCTGCACCGACAATGCTCCGCGATGTGCTGCTGAATCGATGCCCCGCGCTAAACCGCTGACAACAGTTATTCCTTTCAGGGCAAGCTCGCGGCTGATCCTCTCGGTTGTATATTTGCCGTAAGTACTGGCGAGCCTTGAACCGACTATGGAAATATTGATGTCATCTTCTTTAAGGATGCCCTTTACATAAAGCAAGGGCGGCCGGTCATAAATCTCTAACAGTTTTGCCGGATATAATTCGTCTTGATAAGTAACAATACTTATACCGGCTTTTTCTGCCATCTTTAGAGCATTGTCAATGCTACCCCAGCTTTTAAATGTGGCAATACCGGCCGCAGCTTTTTTTGTAATTCCCGGTGCAGTCTGCAATTCGGCGGCGGAGGCGGAAAAAATTGCTTCCAAAGTGCCGAACTTATCTATCAGCACGGGAAACCCGATATTGCCTATTCCGACAATGGACTTTAAGGCCAGCCAATATTTTAATTTATTATAATCCATATATACCTGTAGAAAATTGGTTGGACGTTACATCTTATCTGTTGGATGTGTCAAGGGGTTTGGTAAATAAAAGGCTGAGGGCTGAGGGCTAAAGGTAAAAGGCTGAAGGCTCGAAGACCGGCGTATCCGGCATGCGAGACTGTGTCGTAATAGGATAAATTGCCATTTCGTGTCCTCCGCTGGAGACTGTGTCGCAATAGCAAAAGTGCTATCAATAGTGTCATGCCGATGAATACCCTAAAGGGCACGCGAATCGGCATCCAGACGTCGTCCCGACGAAAGTCGGGAACCAGAACTTGTTAATAATACTGGATTCCCCCGTATCGAGTACGGGGCAGGCTCTTCGTCGCGCTACGCTTGCACGGAATGACGAAATGGTAATTATGACACAGTCTCCTGGCGGAGGTGTCACGAGGTGACGGAGGTGGACTAAGGAGTGCCAATGTGTAACTTATTAATATTACAGCCACTTAAAAAACATCCACCCCCTTGCCCCCGCCAGCGGGGGACATTACGAATAGACTGCAATCAGCATCTGTCAATTGCGACACAGTCTCATGCGCCGGAGTTCCTGCCGGTGAAGGTTAATGGACTAATTATTGCGTAAAATGTAACCTATTGCTTAATTTTATGCTTTGCGTTAGGAAGCTTTATCTTTTTTTGAGGTTTTTTATGTCCGGAATAAAAAAATGTATTATCTTGATTATTGTTGGGCTCATTATCTGTCCGTTTACCGTCGCCGCTCAAAATGAGAACAGACAAATTCTGCCTGGTGTCAATAGAAATGGACTTAATGGCAAGAATGTCATCAATGAAAATAATACACTTCCCCGCCCCGTACTGGCAGTCACGCCGAGAGAAATAGATATTGGAACAATTGGTTCCGGTGAAACTATGTCGGGTGCTTTTACACTGAAGAATATGGGGTCCGGGATCATGAGCTGGTATACTTCCGGTCCGGAAGGCTGGAAAATACTGGAAAATCAGAAATTGTCCAGTGTCGTTGAAGATGATGCCGATTATTTGCGCATCGAAATTCATGTTTCGGCGAATGGACAAATTTTAAATCTATCCAAATCCCGGACGTCTTTATATTCGGTAGAGATTAAAATGACGGCAGGGACCGGGAAGCTTATATGCCGGAAGGATTTATCTACAGGTCAGCATAGAGAAGCAATTAAAATTACTTCTGCCGGTGGTAACAGGACAATATTTGTATCGTTCAAAATAGTTTCCAATCAGGAGTTGGCGCAAATCAATTTGAATCCCGAAAGAATGGATATGGGTAGTGTGCTGCAGGGGAAAACCGTATCCAAAAAAATAAGGCTGACCAATAAAGGGAAAGAAATATTAAAGTGGTCTGTAGCCGATCAAAAACAAAAACGCAGCGATGTTCCGATTGGTGTTTTCAAGAAAGGGAAATATATTTCCTTTGTTAACGAAGAAATAAGAGGAAGCGGAGCTTATATTCCTCCCGCTCATTTAAAGGAATCAATGGATGTGATCGGCCGTTGGGCGGAAAACGACGGATATCCATCAAGCACCGCCAGTACAAATTCCATTAAGTTTAATTTCAACGGGACGGGATTGATTATCTATTTTACATCTTATCCCGATGCGGGCAATCTTACTGTTTATCTCGACGATAAATTAATAAATGAACATGACTGGTTTGCCGATCAGAAAGAAAAGGGAGAGCTGTTAGTTGCTGAGGGACTTGTTGATACCTCTCATGCAGTTACTCTTGTAAATAAGGATGGCCATTTAGATATTGAAGGTGTTAAAGTTTTGGGAAAAGATATAGTGCGCGGACCCCCGGGCTGGATTAACATTTATCCCTATTCCGGCGCAACTACACTGGAAACGGAATATATTAATGTTAATTTAAATGCAGCTTCGCTTGCGCCCGGTTTTTATGGCGATAACATAGTTTTTCATTCCAATGGCGGTGAGGGAATTGTCGAAGTCTTTGTGGAAGTAGTTCCCGACAAATTGACAAAAGTTATCGATGTGTTTCGTTATTCCCAAGGATTCGATTTTCTGTTTACTGCTAATCCACAAGCGGAAACCAAACGGCTCAGTCAAAATGCTTATGTTAAAGACGGTATTGCTTTCCGCCTTTTTGTGCCGGATACACCGGGAACAACAAATTTTTATCGCTGGTATAATCCGCTGAAAAAGGATCATTTTTATCATTATGATCCTAAAGGTGGCGGAAAACAATTACAGGGATATCTGTTTGAAGGAGCGATCGGCAATATTGCCACGTCCCGGATGACGAATACCAAGGAACTTTATCGGTGGTATAATTCCACTACCGGGCATTATTTTTATACAACGGATTCGAAGGGAGAAAAGGCTGTAAAAAAAGGATACAGGTTTGACGGTATTGCCGGTTATGTTCGGTAGGATGGAAAAAAATAAGCAATTGACCTTGACAAAAGCAGGAAGAGGGGATATTAGGCTAACTCTTTTTTTGGTGCAGAATTAGGAATGCGCCTGTAGCTCAGCTGGATAGAGCAACGGACTTCTAATCCGTGGGCCGAGAGTTCGAATCCCTCCAGGCGCACCAAGGCGAAAATGGTGGGTGTAGCTCAGTTGGTTAGAGTGCCGGGTTGTGGCCCCGGAGGCCGAGGGTTCAAATCCCTTCACTCACCCCATATATATTCGGAAAACAGGCGCCCGTAGCTCAGCTGGATAGAGTCGCAGACTTCGAATCTGTTGGTCGTAGGTTCGAATCCTACCGGGCGTACCAGAAAAGAAAGAAAAAAAGGGCCCTTAGCTCAGCTGGTAGAGCAACTGACTCTTAATCAGTAGGTTGTCGGTTCGACCCCGACAGGGCTCACCAAATATCAAGGGGTTACGCATGTAGCCCCTTTTTGTTTTTGGCCTAAAAGTGACGCACAGTGACGCACTTTTCATTTCCAGCACCTCTTGATGGCATTTTCCATATGTTCGGGAGTGACCTTAGTATAAATCTGTGTAGTTCCAATATCTTCGTGACCCATCGCCTCCTGAATTGCCCGAAGGTCGGCTTTTGACTCTAACATATGGGTGGCAAATGAATGTCTAAGCATGTGAGGGGTTATGAGGTCGGTCGTCAATAGTGGACACCAAAGTATTCATGCTGCAAGCAGTTTTTCATAGAACCATCGTTCAAAAGCAGCCGGAGAAAGAAACCCAAGTCTGGACTGCTTTCTCTGCCGGTTATAAAAAATCTCGATGTATT
>JANYAY010000009.1 GCA_025361065.1 Deltaproteobacteria bacterium | reverse complement strand
TTGTCCAGACCATACTTATGATCTTAATGAAGATAATTTTATTATTACGCCTTTTGACCTCAATATTGATGAAGGAAATGTAACAACAATCTCTGACGATGCTTCATCCCCAACCGAAAGTATCCTAGCGCCAGAGAACGTACTTCCGATGTCACCTAATATTGACATACAGTTGCTTGAAGGATTACCTGATGAAAAAACAGTAATCGCCAGATTAGAAAACTGTCCTAGATTGAATTTAACCATTGGCGGTCCACAAAATCGCTATGTGAGGCAACAAGAGCAAAGTGAATTTGAAAATGCTCTTAGGAAGCAACGTTGCATATGGTTAACTGCTGATTGGGGAACTGGGGCTGAGGGCTTCTTAGCTTCTGCATTAGAGCGATTTCGCACTAATGAATTATCGCCTGATGTATTTCATTTGCGCTGTGATGAAGCATTTGACGTTGACCACTTGGAGGCCTTGCTTCCCCAACAGTTTGGCATGCCTTTGCAGGCATTTTGTGGATTAGTTGCTAAACTGAAATATTCTTTTTTAGTACTCGATGAAATCAATCCAGAATTATGCACAGGAGAGTATGCTACAAGATTGGCAAGACTTGCAGATGCTATAATTGATTATTGTCCTGAATTACGTTTAATTTTTGTTTCCAGATTAAGACCAGAATTAAATAAATTTTCAATAATAGATCTTAAGCCACTTGAGATACCAGACGTACGAACATATTTATTACATCACCCTGAAGCTACTCCTGATTTACAGGAAACAGACATAGTAGAAAAACTTCACGAGCACTCCGATGGTCTTCCTATGCATTTAGATCGGCTCATAAAAGCTTCGAAAGTTTCCTCTCTTGCTGCAGTATTAGAAACTACTATTGAAGGACTTTCTGTAGCTACTGGTATTTCAGAGCTAACCCCGAAAACACTAGTGCATACAGTTTCTATTATTACTAATTCAAATGATAAAGATAAGAAAAGAAGCTTTCGTTTGCTGAAAGTTCTTTCAGTTTTATCCTATGGTGAAATATTGGAAGCTTTGCATCACTACTTACCAACAGAACCATTTTTCTATGAGCATGCGCTCCAACTGACAGAATTAGCACTTCTTGATGTTATCCCTCTTAAAAATGCCGGCCCATATGTTGTAATCGGAGGACAACAGCTTAAAGGATATAGCGCACCCAAAATTTTGAAAGTACCACGTCAAGTTAGAGATTATATTCAAACATTTTTGTCAGAAGGGGAAAGAGAAGAGATTGTATTTGCTGGGATGGATAGATATTTTGGTCGTGGTTGGAGAGATGGGAAGGTGAAATTACGCAAGCTGCCTTTTGAGTATCGCGACTATTTAAGCAGTGGTGCGGGCAATGAATTTGCACTTATTCGTCATTTGATTAATAACAGTAAAAACAACAACGATAACTTTATGGTTAAATGTGCAGCCTTACTGGGAATAACATACGCTGAGCATCTTGACGATGCAGATCGTTACCGAGATTTAACAACTGTAACAGGAGCCCTTGTTCAAGCCATTGACTGCGCTGAATATCCTGATGAGTGGACTAAGTTGTCTGTTTTATATGCAACAGGTCTTAGAATGACCGGTAAGCGAGAAGCAGCTGTAAAGTACTTAAAGGCTGTTCTTGAAGTTGATAATGTTTCATTAAGCAAAAGTGAAAAATCGAGTATATGGCTAAATATCGCTCTGGCCGAAGAATCAAATAGTAATGAAGAAGAAGCTGTTGCAGCTGCAAATAAGGTCCGCGAATATACAGAGAGGGGATCAGGCGTAGATATACAGGCGCAGTCCATTATTGCTGGATTTATGCCCAATGATTCCGATAAAAAGCGAAAATTATACGACCTTGAAAAAAAGGCGCGAAACAAAAACTCTCTTACAGCAGCAAACAACATTGCCCTTGAACTAGCTAGTAGTGAGTTAACTCCCTTAGATAAAATGAAACTTCTAGACAAGGTATTAACGTCCAATGAACATGGATACAACAAAGTGCGGGCATTAGTTGCAAAAGCTGATGTTTCACAGAAAACAAATAGTGGATGTTCCCTTACAAACTCTGAGATCATTGATTTAACTCTCGCATATTCGTATCTTCATACGCAACGTTTAGGGGGCCTGTTTGATAAATGTCATGAAGCACTTTGGAAAATATATGAATCCAAGGGAGACACTCGTCAACTACTTCGATTGTTCCGGCATACCTCTTTCATTTGGCGAATCCGTGGTGAAGAACAAAAGGAAGCTAAATATCTCAAGCAACTCTCTGCAAAGAATGTTGAAGAAACTCAAACTAAAGAAAAAACAGAAATCCTTCTCGAATTTCGTTACTTTACACTCCGTGTTAATGTGGTACTTAGTAAATAATATACATTTTCTTGATATTTAGGCTCAGCGCATTATTTTAAAACACCCAAAATACTTTCTTTTTTGAAATTTGTGTTGGGACTTGTGGTACTTGGGGACGCTGGTAAAAAAGTCATTCCGTCAAATCGAAAAATATATGGACCGGTTCTATCTAGGCCTTAAGCGATGCTCACCAGGTGCTTAATCAACACCAAGCAATTCCGGATAATTCTTCCTTAGCCAATCTTCGACTTTTTTGCGGATATCTTTCGCCAGCGACAGCATTGCAGCCGCTTCATGATCGGATACCATTCCGGCTCTTTCATAGTCGCCGATATTTCTTTTCTTTCGAAAGAAATCAAACTGAGTAACGACTGCGGCGGGAAAGTCAACTGTATAGACAAGCGATTGGATCACACGGAAGTGATGGGCCTCCCGCACGGCTCGATATCCGCAGGCATATAGTGCCGCCGTTGCCAACTGCAAGGCTGCGTTATATGCGATATTCAGACGCCGTGCAATCCTGCAAATCGCGATCGGCGACAGCAAGCAAATCGGCAATTTCCTGCGGACTCGTCGTATGCGTCACAAGCCAGCCGTTAATCTGCCAGTTTTTTAAACTCATGCTCGTCCCCAATCAGAAATATCTTATTACCGGCCAGGATGGATTTGATAAAGTGATTTTTCTTGGCCAGCTTTTCCCGGAATTCGGAAGCAGGGTAAACGGTT
Source organism: Deltaproteobacteria bacterium (assembly GCA_025361065.1). GTDB lineage: Bacteria > Desulfobacterota > Syntrophia > Syntrophales > Smithellaceae > MVRV01. The sequence continues at coordinate 9,943 of JANYAY010000009.1, read as the reverse complement.
GGGTTGATTTCCCTGCCGATGGTATCCTGCGCCGGGCTCAGTGCGGCAACAACGTCTGAAAAAGTAATATCGCCCACAACAACCACATCCACATCGCTGTCCGCTTTTTCATCCCCGCGCGCTATGGAACCATAAATAAAGGCGCAATCGATCTCCTGAGCCAGCGGCGCCAGTGCAATTTTTAAAATGTCACCGATTCCGGCGGTTTTGATGATAATGCTTTTTATTTCGCCATAGACCGGTGAAAGAGCATTGGCCTGATAATAAATCTGCTTGCCTTTATGGATTCGTGTTACCAGTCCGGCATCAACAAGCGCATTTATCTGACGCTGCACGGCCCCCATGCCGCCGCCAACCACACGCAGAATCTGCCGCAGGTAGAAGGATTCATCCGCATGACCGTAAAGCAGGGATAAGACGGCCTGCCTCGTTTTGCCGAAAAGGATTTCGGAGAGTTTATTGGTTATCGATATTTTATCCATGATTCACTGCACCACTTTCGGGTACAATCGTACCCGTTAAGGGTGCATATGTCAATTATTATTTTCTTACAAGCTGACGAAAACAAAAGCGAGTTCAGGATCAGGCTGGCAAGGCAGGCTGTCATGTGGTATCAGTCAAATTCCGGGTCGTACTTTGCGCGGGATGATAAGAAGAAAGGAAGCGCACCGGTGTCAGGGGATTCTAACTGAGGAATATAAAAAGCCCCTGCGGCACTCCGCAGGGGCTTTTTATAAACCTCAGCCTTCAGTCTTCAGCCCTTAGCCATCAGCCTGTTTTACTAACGTATCTTTGCCCCTGTTTTTGCTTCACGGTCGAAAGCCAGAACGGTGAGACCTTCGGCAGTGTCGGTCGCCAACAGCATACCGCGCGATTCCACGCCCATCAGTTTCGCCGGTTTCAGGTTGGCAACAATCACTATTTTTTTCCCGACCAATTCCGCAGGTACGTAATCTTTACCGATGCCGGCGACAATTGTCCTCTCTTCACCGATATCCACTTTCAGTTGGACAAGTTTGGTAGATTTAGGAACCATCTTTGCTTCTAAAATTGTCGCTACGCGCAAATCCACTTTAGCAAAATCGTCGTAGTCAATTTCCGGCTTTAAATCGATTGTATTCATTGCCTTTACTGCTCCCGGTTTTTCTTTATCCTTTTCAATGCGCGGAAATAATGATTCGCCGCGGGTCAAAGGATTGCCGGCAGGCAGCGCGCCCCACTCCCGAACCGAGGCCAAATTAAGATTTTGAATTTCCGCAACACCGATTTGCTGCAATATCTTCCCGGCTGTTCCCGGCATAAAAGGAGAAATCATAATGGCTATTGCTCTGAGCGATGCCAGCAGGTTGTACATAATGGCCACAAGCTTTTCCGAATTTGCCGGATCTTTTCCCAGTGTCCAGGGCTCATTTTCGACAATATATTTGTTGGTAATATTGATGAATTCCCAGATCGCAATCAATGCTTTATGCAGGGCCATTTCCGCAAAGCATTTTTCCACTTCCGCTACCGTTCGTTCAGCTGCCGTAAGCAGGAGATTATCATAATGCTCCTGCTTTATTGCCGGCACTTTGCCGTCACAATACTTGATAACCATGGTAATCGTCCGGCTGACCAGATTCCCCAGATCATTGGCCAGATCGGAATTAAGTCTCTGCACAAAAGCTTCTTCGGAAAAATTGGAATCCAGTCCGAACACCATATCCCGCAGCAGAAAATAGCGGAAAGCATCCAATCCATATTTATCTTTCAGGTCTAAAGGCTTGACAACATTACCGAGGCTCTTGGACATTTTGCTCGAGTCGGAATTCCAGTAACCATGAACATTCAAATGCCTGTAAGGTTCAATACCCGCCGCCTTCAGCATGGTTGGCCAGTAAATGCCATGCGGCTTTAATATATCTTTAGCGATCAGGTGCTCGGCCACCGGCCAGAATTTCTTGAAATTTTCACCTGCAGGATAATCCAATGCCGTCACATAATTAATTAAAGCATCAAACCAGACGTAAGTTACATAGTTTTCGTCAAAGGGCAGAGTAATGCCCCATTCCAGCCTTGTTTTGGGACGCGAAATACAGAGATCTTCCAGCGGTTCGCGTAAAAACGCCAGTACTTCGTTTTTATACCGCTCCGGACGAATGAAATCAGGATGTTCTCCGATGTAATCAATCAGCCAATTCTGATACTTGCTCATGCGGAAAAAATAATTGCTTTCTTTACGGTGCTCCGGTTGAGTTTGATGATCGGGACATTTTCCATCTACCAGTTCTTTCTCCATGTAAAAACGTTCGCAGCCGACACAGTAATAGCCTTCGTACTGGCCGAAATAAATATCGCCGGAATCATAAACTTTCTGCAAAATGTAACGTACTGTTTCAATATGGTTCTTGTCGGTTGTCCGGATAAAATAATCATTGGTTATGGAAAGTTCGGGCCAGAGGCTGCGAAACTGGGCGCTGATATTATCGGCGTATTCTTTCGGGGTAATTCCCGCGGTCTTTGCTACCTCTGCTATTTTATCGCCGTGTTCATCGGTCCCGGTAACAAAGTAAGTTTCCCCGCCGGCCATGCGATGATACCTGGCCAGCACATCGGCAACTATTGTTGTGTAGGCATGGCCTATATGCGGCGATGCATTGACGTAATAAATCGGTGTCGTAATATAAAAAGCTTCGGGCATGTCAAAAAACCTTTCCGTTTATTGTCTTGCTAATTTTGGGGGAGGGAACATCAGAATCGCTCGCTTCATTCATTTTCCCCGGAGTGGTTATTTTTTTATTATCCGGCAAGGGATTACACGCGACACAATTGCCGGCAGACTTGGCAGCCTTCGCACATTTTTTGACACCGGCGTAACCTTCATGCTCGAAAGCCAGACAGCACATTAGACGGCCACAAAGACCGGAGATTTTTTCCGGATTGAGCGACATGCTCTGCTCTTTTGCCATTTTCACAGTTACGCGTTCCAGATTTTGCAGAATTCCCGCACAGCAAATAGTCCTGCCGCACACGGCCACACCTTTAATAATACCGGACTCCTGCCGCGCTCCGATTTGTTTGAGCTCTATACGCGTTTTGAATTTCTGCACCAGATCTTTGACCAGATCGCGGAAATCGACTCGAGTATCGGCGGTAAAATAAAAAATGATTTTACTGCGGTCGAAAAGATAATCCACAGTAATCAATTTCATGGGAAGTTGTCTTTCTTTTATTTTCCCCTGGCAATATTTTTTGGATTCTTCTTCCAGTTGTTTGTTTTCATTTTTAATGCGTAAATCATCCGCCGTTACCATGCGGACAGCCAATTTAAGATTGGCAGGCAGTTCCTGTGTCTTACATCTCTTAACTTCAGTAGCGATAACGCCGAGAGCCAGACCATTTTCCGTATTGACGATCACCTGGTCATCTCTATGCACAATGAGATCGCCGGCATTAAAATTGTAAATCCTGCCTTCTTTTTTAAACTTGACGCCGATAATATTTGTTAACAATATAATTTCACCTATGTTTGATTATACCTTTAGTTTAAATGCCATTGTTTCCAATGTCAATGTTTTGTTGACATTGAGTTCTATTGTTTCCCACACCGAGGCAATGAGAAAAATATTTTGGAGAATTTGCTCGCCGGTCAATTTTTGGGCAAGTTCATTAATAAAGGAAGATTTGTCCTGATTAATCAGTATTTCGTTTTTTCCGGTTTCCTTAAAAATGAGAGCATCGCGAAAGCAGGAGCTGATAATATCCAACCCTTGTTTAATCTTCTTTTTATCCGGGCCTAAATTTGAGACTAAATTCAGTAAACTGATCGGGTCTTCTTTTCTCGCATTCATCAGCAGCTGCATAATTTCTGCACGGTAGTCGGCAATATCTTCCTGATCCAGGTCCAATGCACGGCCTATGGAACCGCCGGAAAGCCCCGCCAGCAGGCTGGATTTTTGCTGATCCATCCCTCTTTGTTCCACAAGAAACCGGGTGACGGCATGTGCCGGCAAGGGGTTAAAGCGCATGTGCCGGCAGCGGGAAATAATTGTTGCGGGCATACTATAAGGCCTCGAGCTAATCAGAATTAATATATTAGAGGCTGATGGTTCTTCCAGCGTTTTTAAAAGAGCATTAGCTGCGGGATCATTCATTTTATCGGCATCGTCGATTATAACCGCCCGCCATCTGCCTTCGAAAGGCTTAAATTTCATTCGCTCCTGAATTTCACGGATGGCGTTGATCCGGATAAACTGACCGTCGGCTTCAATAAAAATCATGTCCGCATGACTTGAGTGCTGTGCTTTCTTGCAGGAAGAACATTTTCCGCAGGCATCCTGGAGATTATCCGACTGTTCACAGTTAAGAGCCTTGGCGAACTCGCAGGCCAGAGTTCTTTTACCGGTGGCGCTGATCCCGGAAAAAAGGTAGGCATGACCCACCCGTTTTTGAACAATAGCTTTCTTCAGGATTGCTATTTGTCTTTCATGACCGTAAATGTTGAGAAAAGACATAATCAGTTTTCCTTCGGAAAAATAGTTGCCCAAAGCATTTATTCAGGACTTCCGAAAAATCAAATAGTTGATAATTTTCGTCCATGCCGTCAGCCGTGATGGTCTCGTAAAAAGTCCGTCACACCGGTCTTGTGACCTCGCGTGACCTTTAGGTTATTAGGTTATGAAAACCGGTGTCCAGCGTTTTGTAAGTCTTTTATATATCTGGATTCCGGCTTTCGAGACTGCGTCACAATTACTTTTTTGTCATTCCGGGCAAGCGAAGCGCGACCCGGAATCCAGTATAATTAATAAGTTCTGGATGCCGGTTTGCACCGGCATGACGAGCATTGTGATAATTTCCATTATTACGACACAGTCTCTTTCGCCGGAATGACGATTCTGAGGCTTTTCCGACTTTTTACGAAACTGTCAGCAATTACTCTGACTGATAAATTCTGTAATGTGCCGGAGTACTTCCTGCTGGATTGTGTCTACATCGCGAGTCGCATCAATTAAGCGGAAACGTCCGGGCTCACTCTTTAAAATATTCAGATAACCTTCGCGAACCTTGTTATGGAAATTAAGACTCTCTTTTTCAAACCTGTCGGAAAATGATGAATCCAGCAAAAGATTATCCCGATCTGTTGCCCTTTTCAGCCCCACTTCCACCGGCAGATCAAAGAGCAAAGTTAAATTTGGTTTTAACCCCATTGATGAATAGTCGTTGATTACTTTAATAAATTCGGGATTGAGACCGCGTGCGTTGCCCTGATAGGCATATGTCGCGTCGGAAAAACGATCGCATAAAACTGTTTTGTTTTGATTTAGTGCGGGCATGATTATTTCCCGGACATGCTGTGCCCGCGCTGCGCAAAAGAGGAAGGCTTCAGCCTCCGCGCACATGTAATGATGCTCGCGGTTAAAAAGAATGCCGCCGATTTTCCGGCCGATGTCAGTTCCTGAAGGTTCCTGGGTAATTAAAAGCGGGACATCCCTTTGGGTTAAACGTCGGGCAACCAGTCTCATTTGAGTCGATTTTCCTGAACCCTCAATACCTTCGAAGGTAATCAATTTATTCATTTATTTAACCTTCTGCCTCTTACTACGGAGAATTAAAGTTACAAGACCGAGCCGTTCATCAACAATAAATGCAACATTATAATATGATAACCGGCATAGGCGCCCCAACGAAATGATTGGAAATGTAATAGTCACGCCATAACCTGATAACCTGAAGGTCACGCGACGTCACAAGACCCGCAGGGGTGTTTATTTCATAACGGCCCCTAAAAATATCCTGGACTAATTTTAATCAACCACCTCGCGAGCTCGCTGTCGAGGCATGAAATGAACGTCACTATATCGCGAGCGAGCTCACGAGAATTAACGCTCGTCCCGCAGCAGCGGGATTAAAAAAAGAAATTTTAATTTGCAGTGCGTGAGAACGGTTTGTAATTATAGGGGGGAAAACTTTGGATAAACCCGCCGATAACGGCGGATTTATCCGCTGTTTACACGTAAATTATTTTTCTTCTCCGGGCACAATTGCTTCCACCGGGCATTGATCCGCACATGCCCCACAATCAGTGCAAAGCTTCGGATCTATAACATATTTGTCATCGCCTTCAGAAATAGCTTCCACCGGGCACTCATCTTCACATGAGCCGCAAGCAATGCATTCGTCAGTAATTACATACGCCATTTTACTTCAATCTCCTTTTTTATTTATATAATAATTTTTCCCCAAAAAGCTGTAAGACAGCGTTTAAACGGAAATAACTTCCTTGATCTCCGGTACCTGCTTTTTAATTATCTTTTCTATTCCCATCTTTAAAGTCATCTGGGACATCGGGCAGCCATGGCAGGCACCGGTTAATTTTACTTTCACCACTCCATCCGCACTGACATCGACAAGTTCTACATCACCGCCATCAGCCTGTAGGCTCGGACGAATTATATCTATTGCTTTCTGTACTTGCTCTTTCATAGTATTTCTCCTTACTCGATCAACACAGGTCAATCTGATCAATGCGGCATGTAATCAATCATTTCACGAACCACATTGCGGGCTACTTTAGACAAATCCGGCTTTAGCAGAATGTAACTATCCGCTATTTGATGACCGGCTTTCCACATAATCCTGCCGGTTGAAGCCTCATATAATTTCATTCCCAGGCTGACTTTGGCTACTTTGTCTCCCTTTTCCACAGTATAATTCCAGATATCAACGGAGACCAGCAAAAAAGCGTCAACTTTTGCCATGTTGCCCATTTTTTTGCTCAAATCCGGATCGGAAAAATTAACCGTTCGCAATTTAGAGAGGTAATCACTCATTGTCTGACGTAATTCTTGATTGGCTAAAAGCTGGCGGTTTAAACTCTCGGTGTCAGTTATGTCGGCAAACCACTTCTTTTCGGCCAGAACCCCGGCCACAATCTGTTCCACGGAACCCCTGGCTTCTTCATTGCTACCCACTATTTCCACCGGAAAAATAGCAATTGTTTGCGGATGAAAATCTTTAGCCTCGGGGGTCACCTGGGAAAAACGCAAGCCGCCACAGGCCGCTAAAGACATTATTAATAGCACCAGACCGCATTTCACGAATAAATTTTTTGCCATAACCTCCAACCCTCCTTTTTTCCTTAAGAGACTGTCTCTGTTTAGAGAACAAACCACAGGAAAACACTCAACCCGGCAATAACATAGCTTGTTTCCAGAAGTCCTTCCATGAATGCTCCCGAAAGCCCCGACCTTCTATCACAAAGTTGGAAACAAATCCATATATATAATATGCACATAAGCAGCATAAAACTCAAAGATGAAGTCCAACCTGCCCAAGCTGAGACAAGAAGAATAGCCAATAACATCAAAGATATAATTTTAAGAACCATTTTTGTGGGCGACTTGCCGATCAATACGGGTATTGTTTCCCGTCCAATTAATTTATCATTTTGAATTTCTAAAATATCCGAGATAGCCGAACGGATAAAAACAATCCCAAAGGTAAAAATAAAAGCAACTGCCAATCCGGCATTAAAAGTATAGTCTTTGCTCAATGCCGGCAGAATTGCCGTGACCGTTCCCCAGGCCGTAGCCATAAAAATATTCTTCGACCCCGGCAAATCCTTTAAACTTTGAAAACGCCAGCCTGACGGAAGGATTTTCATATTATAAAGAACTCCGGCCAAGGAAATAACAAATAAAACCATGAAGGGAAGCATCCCATTTTTAAAAGCTAAGAAAAGGGCGGCACTAATGGATAAAACTGCTGCCAGAAGATAAGTTTTTTCATGCTTTAAGTAAGTTTCCTCGCGAAATGAGCCCAGGAAACCATGGGGCTTCCGGCTGATCAACCTGTTTAAAACATGCATTGCATAAACAAAAAAAGAGGCTACGGCCAGATGTGATATATTGACCGGTATTCTCTGCAGCAGCATGCAAGCCAGGCAAAGACAACCCGCACCGATTGCCGAATAAAGATCAGTCTTAACGGCCCAAAGCCAAAAATCGAAAAGGCGTCTTCCTTTTTTTAATTTACGGCTTTGAGTTTGGGCAATCTTCTCCATCACCCGGTCGATAATCCAGTTCGGAGTGGAAGCACCGGCAGAGACACCAATGCGGCCGTAAGATTCGATGTTGATACTATCCAATTCTTCGGCTGTTTCAATGTGGAATGCCGGGGTTCGCTGTTTTTGAGCGAGATCGGCAAGTCTCTTGGTGTTAGCACTGTTTTTCCCACCGACAATGAATATGGCATCCATTTCGGAGGCGAGAGTAATAATTTCCGCCTGCCTTTGTTCCGTGGAAGAACAAATCGTATTAAAAACAATTGTATTAGGGAAACGTCCACTTATCTTTTTGACGATTTTATTATAATCATCGAGGCTTTGCGTGGTCTGGGCAACAACGCAAACCAAATCCAAAGCAGGTAATCTATCCACTTCCTCCACTGCTGCTATTGTAATGCCGCGACCGTTGGTGTAACCTAACAGACCGTCAACTTCCGGATGTTTCTTGTCTCCAACAATAATAACAGTATAATTGAGAGCAGCATGTTTTTTGATTATTGCCTGCACATAACCGACTTTGGGGCAGGTTGCATCAATAATCCTTATGCCGCTGGCTTTGATTTTTTTTCTATCTTGCGGTGCAATACCATGCGCCCGGATGATGAGGACGGCGTTCTGTGGGTCATTTATTTCTTCAATGCTTCTGACCGGCGTTATCCCGCGGCTTTTAAGCAGTTCAATTGTTTGCGGATTGTGGATTAAGGGACCGTAAGTATAGATACGGCGACCGGTTTCATGCTGGGCTATGTCCAGTACAATATCCACTGCCCGGCGAACGCCCATGCAAAATCCGGCAGTCCTGGCAAGTTTAATTTCCATTCGATCCGGTCTTTCTGGCAAAAACGAAAAACTCTTGATTGCCCGCAGGCCCCAGCAAAGGTGAGGCACAGGTTCCTTCAACCTGCAGGCCTGATGACTTGCTGAAGCTGATGATTTCCTCCACCACACGCTGCCTTACCTGCATATCTTTTACGACACCATGCTTGCCCACTTCCTCTCTTTGTGCTTCAAACTGCGGCTTAATCAGGGCCAGAATTATTGCATGAGGAGCCAGCAGGCGTAAAACCTGCGGCAGGACGCTTTTTAAAGAAATAAAAGAAACATCAATCGTGGCGAGATCAGGCAATTCTTCAAAATCAGCCCCTGCGTAGTAGCGGATATTGGTGCGCTCGATTGTCACTACACGCTTGTCTTCGCGCAGCTTCCAGGCCAGTTGCCCGTAACCGACATCGAGGGCATAAACCTTGCGGACTCCCGCCTGTAAAAGGCAATCGGTGAAGCCGCCGGTAGATGCGCCGACATCGAAGGCAATGAGGCCGGCGACATCCAGCTGAAAATCCGCCAGTGCACCCTTCAGTTTTAAACCGCCGCGGCTCACATATGGATTATCATCTCCTTTGAGGTCTATCTGCTCATCAGCCCCGATAAGGAAACCTGCTTTATCGGGATATACATCGCCCACCCTTACTGCTTTGCCCAGGATGAGGGCACGGGCTTTTTCCAGTGTAGGAACAAGGCCGCGCAAAAGAAGCATTTTATCCAAGCGAATTTTTTTTTCGGGCATTTTTGCCGCCTCAAGATTGATGATCTCGCAAAGAGTCAAAGAATTGGCAATTTTCTACGACCTCTTAAAATAACCTGATAACCTAAAGGTCACGTGAGGTCACACGAGCTTCAGAGGCAAGGCGCGACGAAGAGCCTGCCCCGAACTTGACACGGGGGAATCCAGTATCATTATATCTGGTTCCCGACTTTCGAGACTGTGTCGCAATTGACAGATGCTGATTGCAGTCTATTCGTAATGTCCCCCGCTGGCGGGGGCAAGGGGGTGGATGTTTTTTAAGTGGCTGTAATATGAATAAGTTACACATTGGCACTCCTTAGTCCACCTCCGTCACC
>JANYAY010000185.1 GCA_025361065.1 Deltaproteobacteria bacterium | reverse complement strand
GGGACTTCTGGCAGGTCTGATTGAGCTAACCATCGGAGCACAAATCCCACCCTGGATTGGAAACAAGGAAAATCCGGCCATATTGGGAGTCGTTACATTTCTTTTGAGTGGTATGGCTTTAGGAGCAATTGTCTCAGCCCGCAGTCTGGAATTGCCGAGCAATGATAGCAAGCTGGCGGTTTTCCTCGGTGTCTTCCTGCCCGCGATGATCTGCTTTACCACGGTTGGGCGGCTTTGGTATCTTCCCGGACCACTTCTAACAGTCGCAGCCCTGCTGCTCGCCTTGGAATATTGGTTTTGCTCCCCGCCGGCAGACCTGGCCGGAATATCTTCGAGTACACAATGGACGAGTCGAATCATCGGAGGGATTGGCAGCGTGTTCATTCTTGCGTCTGTGGGGTTGGGTTTCTGGAAAAGCCCGTTTGGCTTATTCCAATTTGACACCCTTCTCGGGGCGGAACGATTCTGCTTCGAGGTCGTGCCGATGGACCTTGTGCTCTATACTCATTTCTCCGACAGCGCGACGACCGTCGAGGCCGTCGAAGTCGGCCGGGTGATGATTGTCTATATTCTGTTGCTATTGGGGGCGGCGCTTGCTCTCATAGCGAGCCTGACCGCCTCCCGCCTCTTTCTTGGAATCGGCGGAGGCATTGCGTCCGCAGGCTTGGTTCTCTTTCTCATCTGGCTGCCCCGTGTCTTGACGCAGGTACAACATGCCTATGCTTCCGAGAGCCTTCTCAATCTGGTTGGCTCACTGGGCTGGGGATGGTATGCTTCAGCCATTGGAGCAATTGTTATCCTGGCAACCAGTTTGTTGCGAGTGCGAAAGTGTTAGAAACGCGAGATGTTGCTTCCCCTGACACCTTGCGAGCAACCAAACAAAGGGGAGTCGCCAGCATTGTGGCACCAGGCTCGCCGAGTCGAGGCTGGATCAACTCGTTGAAGGAGGATATATAAAATGATAGTAGATCGAAGATGTTTTCTAAGGTATGTGGGCCAGGGAGTCTTCCTGCTGGGGAGTCTTGGCGTGATGAACTCTTGTGGCGGGGTGGACCGGGATCGCTTGTCTGCTCGGGATCAGAAGCAACGACAAATAGCAGGTCTTACGGGGGAAGAAATGGATATCCTCTATTTAGCGTCCCTTGCACCGAGTAGTCATAATACCCAGCCCTGGACAGTGAGGATCGTCGAACCGCAGCATTGGATCGTCGGATCAGCCAGAGAACGCTGGCTGCCGGCCGTAGACCCGCAAAACCGTGAAGTGCTGCTTTCCATAGGCGCCTTTCTGGAGAACCTCGTAATTGCAGCCGAAGTCCATGGCTACGCGGTAGATCTGAGCGTCGTTGCAAAGAGTACGTCAGATAAAGAGATTGTTGACATTCGGCTGAGAAAGGGATCTGTGCGCGATTTTCCTCTTGAAAAGATCAAGACGAGGCGGACCATCAGGAATAACTTCTCCGATCGAGAGATCGGTGCCGACGATTTGAGATATATAACCCTTCATGATAAGCGACGGCACCTTGTCGAGGTGATGAGGCCCCACGGCTTCTACTTTCCGAACCGTTCTCCCCAAGGTAAGTATCTTCAGGAAGGAACTATCGAAGCTAACAAAAAACAGGCACTTCGAGATCCCGCGCAGCAGGAGCTTGCCAATTGGATAAGATGGTCAAACAAGGATGCCGAGGAGCAGCGAAATGGACTGACGCCCGACAGCATGGAGATAACCGGTATTGCAGGGTTGTTCGTACGCAACTTCTATGACCGCAAGTCCGTTCTTTCCAAGAGTTTTCGGGAAACCACCGTGGATAAGGTGATAAAGCAAGTGAGGACGTGCGGCGGATGGCTGGTCGTCACCAGTCGAGATTCACGGATTGAAACGTTGATCGAGTACGGAATGGTTTTTGAGGGGATGCTCCTCAGGATCAGGGAAAGGAAGGTTGCCATTCACCCCATGACCCAGATGCTCGAAGAAACCCCGGGAAGAGATGCCATAGCAAAGGAACTGGGCTTGAGCGGAGAGGTCCAATGGATACTGAGGATAGGCTACCTGAACTCCTACCCGGACCCCGTGAGTCTCCGCATGCCGTTATCCAGGCTCGTCATAACTTGAGGACTCATGGCACAAATGGCCGAGGCGCTTTCATTGTGGTTTCGAACGGACCTGAGCGGACGTAGGTTGGCTGTCATAGCATACAAAAAAGCAGCGCCCAGCTATGCGTTGCAGCCGACCTCGTATCTCGGCGGCTCAACTCGTTTTCGGGCGTAGCGAAAGGATGACAAATGATGGGAGAACAGCATGTTTGAAAACATCACACCCGAACATAGTGCGGCCCTCGATTTCATTGTAAGAGCACGGCACTCAGTAAGAGCATTTAGCCCTGTACCGCCAAGAAAAGAGGCTATTGAAGCAATAATCCAAGCGGGGCTGTTAGCTCCATTTGGAGCGCTTGCAGTTGCCGGGAAGCCTGACTTTAGAAAGGTATTCGTGATTCAAAGCTCGTCATCAAATACAAATGATGTACAATTTAAAAATGAAATAAGAGTGGAATCCAACAAAAAATGAATGGTTAAAAAACGAATGGCATATATCTTTCGAGTAAATAATCATCCATCGTGAGACTTGGCGTTAACTTATTGGAAATATAAAATGGTAAAATACCGAATTTATTGTTCAGGTCCATTGTTTTGCGCGGAAGAAATTGGTGGTATGAGTGCAATTGCAAAAGTACTGGAAGACGCAGGTTTTCAAACATTCTTGCCCCATCGTGACGGAATTGAAGGTTACGTCTTGCGTTTCTCCAACTCATCTTTTCCATCAATCATTTCTGGGATACGTACACGGATTGATTATGCCATATTTTCTTTAGATGTATACGAGCTGATTGAAAGATGCAGTGCTGTAGTATGCAATCTGAATGGACGCGTTCCCGACGAAGGAATGATAGTGGAAGCAGCTCTGGCATATGCAACCGGTAAGCCTCTGGTGCTTTACAAAGATGATATCAGGGCGCCTTTTGGCGGCTATGATAATTCAATGCTGACGAGTCTGGTGCGTGGAAGAATTGTTGGTAAATTGAAGGATTTACCTTTTGCTCTCATGGATGTGATATCTCGGAAAACTGATTTAGTATCTCCACCGAGCGATTTGAAAAAAGCAATTTCTAATGGGAAACGTATTTCGTCCATATTAGAAAGATTGCCGGAAAAGATGTTTAAGAAAAATTGGCCGGATGAAGTGATCTGCCAAGTAATAGATGAATCATTAACAAAGGAATAATTTTCGCTAACAGGAACATCCCGGCGGACGCGGGCTGTTTCCAGCGCCACTGATGCGCAGAGTTATCTTATCTAAGAATGGCTTGACAGATATGCATCTATGATACATATTCAAGCATACTAATTGTATGAGGTGAAGCTATGAGAACAACTTTGAATATCGAAGATAATCTGATGGACAAAGCATCCAAAATGACTGGAATCAAGGAGAAGACCACCCTCGTTAAGCTTGGGCTTGAGGCGCTTATTGCCAGGGAAAGTGGCAAGAGGCTTGCAAGACTCGGTGGGACTCAAAAGCATTTGGAAGCAATACCAAGAAGAAAAGGGGCATTATAAGAAATGGTTCTTGTGGATACGTCGGTTTGGGTTTCACATTTGAGGGATGGAAATGTTGAACTTGCACGCCTGCTCAATGATGGAAGGGTGCTCTGCCACCCATTGATTGTAGGAGAACTTGCCTGCGGTAATCTTAAGGACAGAGCAATCATCCTTTCGTTTTTGCAATTGCTACCGATGAGCATTGAAGCCGAACATGAAGAAGTATTGTCATTTATTGAGAATAACTGTCTTATGGGAAAAGGGATGGGCTATGTGGATGTCCATCTTATTGCGTCCGCCGTATTGACAGGTGTTCCTATCTGGACACTGGATAAGAAACTGGCGCATACGGCGGATAGCCTGTACAAAAATTATCTAAAAAATAGATAACAAAATCAATCCGGCGATCGAAGCGCTCCGGCTGATTTTCCGTTAGGTCTTGGAGATTAAAATGGAAAACATACAATTATATTTCAAGGCAGAAAGAGCGGAAAGTCTGGTTTTTATAGCAATTGGCATAATTGCATTTGCTGCTGGTATTTATTTCCTTATTTCTTTAAAAAAACCGTTTTATTCGGGAATTGCCTGGCCGCTAATCATTATTGCAGTTATTCAATTATTTGTAGGTACCACAGTTTTTATTCGCTCTCCCAAAGATATTGCTCGTGTAGAAATAATGTTCTCAACTAACCATAGTGCCCTTACAACCGAAGAAATTCCGAGAATGGAAACAGTGATGAAAAAATTTGACGTTTACCGCTGGGTCGAAATAGCGTTGGCTGCCGTTGGAGTAATTTTAATCTTAACGCAAATTTTTGGAAGTACGGGTAAAGGAATCGGAGCGGGATTATTTATTCAATCTTTCTTGATGTTGGTGGCCGATTATTTTGCCATGAAACGTGGACAACAATATTTAGATTGGCTTCAGGAATTAGTGAAAAATATTCGTTAACTTGTTTATATGCGGACTATTCAAGATCAGCCATATTTATTGTCTGGAATACTTCTGCAGGGATGAAGGGAAAACGCCTAACGCTAAATCCATCGGATCTTCATTCCGCAGGCCGGTAACCTTAGTGTTGGGCGCATGTGCTAACTTATAAAGGAAAAATTTCTTACAAAAACAGCAACCAAGAAAAAGACGATTCGCAAATTTATTCTGCGTATGCTGATTGCTGCTGATGGTTCGATCGGCAGCCGGATAATCTCTTTGCCCGGCCTGATTACCGTAAATGGCAGGATCATTGGTGAAAAAATGCAGGTCGGTGCACCATATATGGATTATCAGGAACAACATATGGTGCGGGATGATGGTAACTGAGAAACACTTTAATGATTTTTCGTGTGATACAGAAGCTTTATAAGCCGGATGAGTTTGTGGTGTTTATCTTGCATAATTATGGATGGATAGTTTGTATTAACGTCATGCTTATTTCGACACAAATGTCTAAAAATTATCAATGCTGAAAGTCACAAATATCGCAAGGTATAAAAACATAATAGTAAGGAGGTAAATAAAAGAAATGGCAAATTTAAAGGAAGCAGTAATTGTTTCAGCTTGTAGAACCGCCATTGGAGAGCTTCTGGGTTCTCTCAAGAGCATATCAACGACAGATATGGCGGCGATTTGCTTGAAAGAAGCAGCCGATCGGGTCGGCCTGGACACCAAACTGATTGATGACGTGATTTTGGGATGTACAGGTTACGATGCAGCCCAGAACAATGCGGGCCGCGTGGCTGCACTGAAGGCCGGATTTCCCCCCACTGTTCCAGGCATGACCGTTAACCGGGTTTGTCCTTCATCTATGGAAGCCATCGATATAGCTGCCGCACACATTCAACTGGGTAATTTAGACGTGGTTATGGCCGCGGGATCGGACAGCATGACCCAGATGCCCTTTGTATTAAAAAACCACCGCACCGGTTTCAAGCTGCAAAATGACGTGCTGGTCGATAGTTTGTGGGAAGGCATGAGCGGTGGCGGCAACATCATCATGGGTTTAACGGCGGAAAACCTGGCCGACAAATATAACATTTCCCGCCAGGAACAAGATGAATATGCTCTGCGCAGCCATCAGTGTGCCCAGAAAGCTATCGAAAACGGCCTGTTTAATGAAGAAATCGTTCCCGTACCTGTTCCCAAGGGAAGAGGAAAAATTGAGGATTACAAGGTTGATGAGCGCGTCAGATTCAACATGACGATGGAAGACCTCGCCAAGTTACCGCCCGCATTTAAGAAGGGCGGTTCGGTTACCGCCGGTAATGCTTCCGGTTTAAACGATGGAGCCTCGGCAGTCCTGATGATGTCCTTAGATAAAGCTAAAGAACTGGGTATTAAACCTCTGGCTAAAATCATTGGCGGAGCGCTCGCTGCGGTTGAACCGGAACTTATGGGTTATGGACCGGTTCCGGCGACGCAAAAATTGCTGGCTAAAACCGGTATCAAACTTTCCGATATCGGGTTGATTGAGGTTAATGAAGCATTTGCTGTTCAATATTTGACTGTTGAAAAACTGCTCGGCCTGAATAGAGAAATAACCAACGTCAACGGTGGAGCTATCGCCCTGGGACATCCGGGCGGTCCGACCGGAGCCAGACTGGTTATTACTTTGATTTATGAAATGAGAAGAAGGGGCGTTAATTTAGGCCTGGCCACTCTCTGTGGAGGAAATGGCCCCGCCCGTTCCGTAATTATTGAAGCAATGTAACCATATTTGAACAATTTCAAGATCATCAATATGCCGGATTTCCTTTGAGTATGCACACCTGAAAACTGTGCATACTCAGAGAGAATCGAACCCGGCACTTTATTTACAACTTATTTTTTAAACGACCGAATCAACCACCTCGCGAGCTTGCTGCGGAAAATCAACGCTTGTCCCGCGTGAGCGGGATTAAATCTGCCTTTTATCCACTACTCTGCTCGTCTTGTTTTCAGTCTTGGGCAAACTATTGGCTTCGACTAACTTTACGGATACTCCAATACCCGTCACTGACCCGATGCGCTTTTTCAGCTCTTCCAGAAAAGAGCGCTGCTTTTGCAGCTCCAGGGAAAATATCTTGCTTGTAACTTCAATTATTATTTCGAGGCTATCCATAGCACCTTTGCGCTCAACAACAATCTGATAGGGGGCTTCACCCTGGGCCACGCTGACAATTGCTTCTTCAATTTGCGAAGGATATACATTTATGCCCCGGATGATCAGCATGTCGTCGGAACGCCGCACTATTCTCTGCATTCTGACCTGCGTTCTGCCGCAGGCGCACGGCGAATAATCCAGGCTGGTAATATCCCCGGTACGGTAACGAATCATCGGAAAGGCTTCTTTGGTTAATGTCGTCAGCACTAATTCACCCTCCGCGCCGGCCGGGAGAACCTCACCTGTCTGGGGATTAATAATTTCCGGAATAAAGGAATCTTCATAAACATGCATGCCGTTTTTACATTGACATTCACCGGCAATACCCGGCCCGATTACCTCCGACAGGCCGTAATTATCCGTAGCACTAAGATGAAGCCTGCTTTCGATTTCCCGGCGCATTTTTTCCGACCAGGGTTCTCCGCCAAAAAGGCCGAACCGGAGAGAAAGAGTTTGCGGATCGATTCCGGCCTGGCTGATACGGCCGGCGAGTTCCAGGGCATAACTCGGCGTGCTGACCAAAACGGTTGTTTTATAATCCTGCATGATCATGATTTGCTTTTCAGTATTGCCCGTACCCATCGGAATTACCGAAGCCCCGATTACTTCCGCACCGTAATGGATGCCGAAAGCACCGGTAAAAAGACCGTAGCTGAATGCTATCTGCACGAGATCATCGGAAGTTACACCGGCAGCCGTCATAAAACGGGCAACGAGATTAGACCAGATGCGCAGATCGTTTTTTGTATAACCGACAACAATCGGTTTGCTGGTTGTTCCGGAAGACGAATGAATGCGGACGACTTCTCTAAGCGGAACGGCAAACATTCCATAAGGATAGTTAATGCGCAAATCCTCTTTGGTGGTGAAAGGAAGTTTTGTCAAATCACTAAGCGAGCGAATATCTTCCGGGATGATGCCCGGCTGGGCGAATTTTTTCCGGTAATGAGTAACGTTCTTATGCACCCGGTTGATTGTCGCCTGCAGCCTTTCCAGTTGCAGTTGTTCCAGTTCATCGCGCGACATACACTCATGAGTTTGATCCCAGATGTTCATAATAAAACCTCCCGGTAATTTAAGCTTTGCAAATTCCCCTTTTTGGGGGCTGTTCAAAAATGCTCCCGGCGTATGAGACTTTGTCGTAATTACCGTTTCGTCATTCCGGGCAAGCGAAGCGCGACCCGGAATCCAGTATTTTCAGTAAGTTCTGGATGCCGGTTTCCACCGGCATGACGGTGTTGATGGTTTTATCTGCTATTGTGACACAGTCTCGTATGCCGGGAGCGTTTTTCAACAGACCTCTACCTCTCCCAGATTTCCTTCTTATCCCTGCCGAGATAGGCCCGCTGCACGTCTTTGTTTTGGAGTAATTCGGCAGCAGTTCCTTCCAGAATCATTTTTCCCGTTTCCAGCACGTAACCGCGATGGGCCATTTTCAAGGCAGCACGGGCATTTTGTTCCACTAAGAGGACAGTCGTTTGCTTTTCTTGCGACAGATTTTCAATAACCCGAAATATTTCCTGGACAATCATCGGCGCCAGTCCCATCGACGGTTCATCGAGCAGTAAAAGTTTTGGTTTAGCCATCAGTGCACGACCGATGGAAAGCATTTGCTGTTCCCCGCCCGATAGCGTTCCGGCCAGTTGTTTTCTTCTTTTGTGCAGTATGGGAAATAAATCGTAGATCATTGAGGCGGTATTTTTCGCCTCCGCCCTGCCCGCCCTTGAGCTGTAATGCTGATAGGCGCCAAGTTCCAGATTATCTTCCACGGACAGCGGTTTGAACACCTGCCTTCCTTCCGGAACCTGCGATATGCCTAGCCTGACGATCTGACTCGGGGCAAGATTACTTATTGATTCTCCGGCGAAAAGAATCTCACCGCTTTGTACCGGCACAATACATGATAAGGAATTAAGCAGAGTCGTTTTGCCTGCGCCGTTGGCGCCGATAAGCGTGACTATTTCCCCTTCCTTCAGGTGCAGAGAAACATTTTTCAAGGCATAGACCTGACCATAATATGTATTTATGTTTTTAATCTTCAGCATGTTAAAATTTCGTCTTTCAATTTAAGGCTTTGGAAAAATTGTCATAGACAAGGCGCGCTGGGGATGAGGAATGAGACGTACATTTTCGTACGTCGCAATGACGAAGACCATAGCGCAACGCTGTATATGGCAATTTTAACAAGCCGTTAACTATCACCCAGATAGGCTGAGATAACCGCCTTATTTTCCTGAATTTCTCGCGGTGTCCCTGCGGCCAGTTTTTTCCCCAAATTTAAAACAATGATGGAGTCACAAATGTCCATCACCAGATCCATATCATGTTCCACCAGCACTACAGTTATGCCGGATTCCCGGATTTTCCGGATGAGCACGGCTAACTGCGTCGTCTCTTGGCTGTTTAATCCTGCCGCCGGTTCATCCATCAGGATAAGCTGCGGTTCCACAGCCAGGGTACGGGCAATCTCCAGAATCCGGCCTTTGCCGAAAGGCAGATTATTGGCCGAATTCGGGGCGTCAGCAATCAAGCCGGTAAATTCCAGCCAGTGCCTGGCCTTTTCCGCAATCATCTTTTCTTCTTTGATCTGCCCGGGCAATTTAAACGCACAGGAAATAATACCGCTTCTGCTTTTAGTATGGAGTCCGACCATGACGTTTTCCAGTACAGTCATTTTCCCGAAGAGTTCCACGTTCTGGAAAGTGCGTACGAGACCAAGCGCAGCGAGTGATTCCGTCGCAAAGCGGGAAATATTTTTTTCGCCCAGATAAACATCACCGGATGTTTGTGTATAAAGGCCGGTAACAATATTAAATAATGTGGTTTTACCGGCGCCATTCGGGCCGATAACGCCGGTTATGGAGTCTTTCCTTACCTCCAGGGATACATCCGTGAGAGCAGTAAGACCGCCGAATATTTTAGTTATCTTGTCGAGTCTAAGCATGACGCGCACCCCGGCTTTTTATCTTGCCGACGATAAACTCCGCTATCCGCGTGAGGCCGCTAATCAGGCCGCCGGGCATATACATAGTCATGATAATCAGCAAGAGACCGTAAACGATAATGTCGAAATCCCGCAGAACACGGAGGAACTCCGGCAGGATAGTCAAAATTGCCGCACCGAGGAAGGAACCGTAAATGCTTCCCAAGCCACCGATAATCACCATCGTCACCAACTCTATAGAAAAATTAAACCCGAAAGAAGCAGGGGAGATAAAAGTCATTGTATGTGCATATAAGCTTCCGGCAATAGCTGAAATAACAGCGGAAACCGTAAATATCTGAACTTTGAGAACCCGGGCATTAACGCCCAAAACCCTGGCGGCAACTTCCGAATCGGCAATTGCTCGCAGTGCGCGCCCGATGCGCGAATGTGACAAATTAATCGAAAACAGCATAACCAGCAGTGTAATTATCCAGATCAGATAATAATTGCGCAAGTCGTTATCAAATATTAGAGAGCTTATCTGAATGTTGGGTATCCCCGAAAGCCCGGACGGCCCCCCCGTAACGGCCACTGTTTCATTGAAAATGATAAACATGATAATCCCGAAACCAAGTGTGGCCATCGCCAGGTAATGACCTTTCAACTTTAAAATGGGGAACCCGATAACAAAAGCGAGAGCGCCGTTGGCAACAGCCGCTATGACCAGGGCAAACCAGGGATCAAGGCCGAACCTGGTTGTCAGAATCCCGGAAATATATGCCCCTAACCCGAAGAAAGCGGCATGTCCCAGTGAAATCTGGCCGGCATAACCCAGCAAGAGATTCAGACCCACGGCCAGCATCGTGTTGATGCCGATAAACACCAGGACATTCAGGAAATAGCTGCCCTGCAGAAAGAAGGGTGTAATCAGCACGGCCAGTGTGAAAATAAAAAATATCAGTATTTCGCGTTTTTCTTTTGTCATGCCAGTCCCGCAACTAAACTCTCTCGGTCTCTTTTGTCCGGAAAAGCCCTTCCGGCCGGATAAAAAGGATTAACAATAAAATTATGAAAGCAATGGCATCTTTATAGGAGGCGGAGATATATCCGACGCCGAGCGATTCCAATAATCCCAGAAGTAGCCCACCCATTATAGTTCCCAAACCGCTGCTCATGCCGCCGATAATCACGGCACAAAAACCCTTCAGCCCCAGCATGATGCCGACATCGAAAGAAGTCATTGTCAGCGGCGCAATAATGATACCCGCCATTGAACCGATAGCGGAACTGATGACAAACGAAAGAAGAACCATCGTCTTGACATTGATCCCGACGAGGCTGGCGGCCTGACTGTTGTATGCACAGGCACGCATGGCCTTGCCGACAATGCTGTAATTAAAAAATATTTTGTTGGCCGCAATAATCAAAAGCGTTATGGCAAAAATCCAGATATGCTGCGGCAGGATTGTCGCTCCGGCAATATAAAGCGGGTCATTGCCGGAAAATGCAGTCACGGCATGAGTATCTTTGCCCCAGACCAGCATGGCGATGCCGCGAAGCAATATGCTGGCCCCGATGGTTATAATTACCAAACTCAAAGGGGTTGCATTTTTGAGCGGCCGGATAGCCAGTCGTTCAAAAGCAATACCGATAATTGTGGAGAAAAGAATAGCCAAAATAATTGCCGGGAGCAGTGGCAGATGGAAAAAAGCCAGAAAAAAAATAGTGAACATACCGCCCAGCATGACAAATTCACCCTGGGCAAAATTTATAATCCCGGTGGCATTATAAATAATGGCAAAGCCGAAGCCGATCAGCGCGTAAATCGCACCATTGGAAAGGCCGGATAATATGTATTGAAATAGTTGCCGGGAGTTATCCATTTATTGTGAAACTCCAATTTCGAGAAGAAGCGCGGAGGAATTGGCAAGTTGAACAATCCCGTGCCGCGAAGGGTATAATACCCGTTTGATTAATAATAAGAGCAACGCAGGAAACAAGCCTGCGTTGCTCTTCGTCAAATAAATACACACTTATTTCAGCAGTGTCCAGCCTTTATTTTTAATTTGCACCAGGACAAAAGCATCGCTGGTAAGACCGGCATGATCCTGCGGAGAATATTGGAATGTTCCGCCGATACCGGCGAATTTTTCCGTTTTCTCCAATTGATCCCGAATGGCAGCAGGCGAATCGGAGCCGCGTTCGATAGCGCCTTTAATGAGCATAATGGCGTCATACGCATGTCCCCCGAAATGATCGCCTTCCACATTATAGTGCTTCTTATAATTTTCTACATAATTGAGCAGCGCCTTTTTCTGGGGATCATTCTTGGGAAGTTGATTGGCAACAACAACCCGGCCGGAGGGCAGGATAATGCCTTCCGCCGCATCACCGGCCAGTTCAATGAATTTCATGGAAGAAACACCGTGGCTCATAAATAAAGGAAGTTTCATCCCCAGTTGTTTAACATTTCTGGCAACAACCGCCGGACCCGGATTGGTCCCCCAGCAAACAATAGCCTGGGCCGCACCGCCGCGGATTTTAGTCAATTGCGCCGTCATGTCCGTATCCTTTGGTCCGTATGTTTCATCGGAGATTATTTGTATGCCGAATTTGCCGGCCTGAAACACCAGTTGCTCTCTGCCGGAAGAACCAAACCCATCCGATACTGTTAGAATTGCAATTTTAGAAATCTTCTTTTTTTTCAGATAGTCAAATATTCTGGCTACGGCCAGAGCATCATTTTGCGCTGTTTTGAAAACCCACTTTTTTGTAGGCTCGGTAATCTTGATTCCCGCCGCACAGGAAACCAAAGGTATTCCGGCCTTCTCCACTACCGGAATCACGGCCATGGTATCGCCGGTTGTGCTCGGTCCGATAATGGCGACAACCTTATCGTCCTTAATCAGTTTATTGGCCGCCTGTACCGCCTTTGTCGCATCCGCCTGAGTGTCATAGACAATAAGCACAAGCTTCTGACCCTTGATCCCGCCGGCCTTGTTGATTTCAGTCACCATCATTTCGGCGGTGTTGCGTTCCGGTTCGCCTAAGAAGGAAGCCGGCCCGGATACGGAGAAAAGCGCCCCGATCTTGATGGGAGCAGCAGCAAAAGCTGATCCGGCCATAAGCCCGACAACTGCCATGGAAAGAATTAACCTCAACATTTTTTTCAACATAAGCAATCTCCTTTTTAAAATATTATGCTGATTTTGCTTAAAATAAAAAAGCCACGGTGTCTTGATCTACCCGTGGCTTTTTTTCGATTTATTTAGAAGCTTTTCAGCAAGGGGCAGACCGATACCGGATATTGCAATAATAGTAATAGCCATAATAATTCCGGCCTATTTTGCTCTCTATCCTGTAATCGTTTCTGCAGACCATTTACGCCCGCGACCTCTTAATGTAATTTGCTATTAGTTTTGAGAGATAAACCATATATCAACTTTTGTGTCAAATAAAAAAATGCAAAAAAGCAATTATAAATCCCGGCAAAATAACTCTCGGGACTTTATTTTCATCAAGCATCTTCCGGTTCTTGATCTTCGATCAAACCTTTGGCTGCGCTTCCGGGCAGATCCTGAACCGAACGCAGTTTTCTCTGAATAGTGCGCGATTTCTTTTGAACATCATCCATCGAGTTGGTTGCCTGTTCCAGCTTTTTGCGGACAGCATCCAGTGTGAGCCCGAATTTATCAAATTCAGTCTTTATTTCACCCAGCACCTTCCAGACTTCGCCGGAGCGTTTCGAAATGGCAAGGCTGCGGAAACCCATCTGCAAACTGTTTAAAAAAGCAGCAAAAGTCGAAGGCCCGGAAACGACGACATGATATTCCCGCTGTAATATCTGCACGAGAGCCGTCCTGCGAATTACCTCCGCATAAAGGCCTTCGGACGGCAAAAACATAATTCCGAAATCCGTAGTCCTGGGAGGAGAGATATACTTACTGAATATGTCTTTTGCTTCTTTCTTGATTCTGGTTTCCAGAAGTCGGGACGCTTCTTCGGCGGCGCCCGCATCGGCGTTTTCCTGGGCAGAAAGCAGACGCTGATAATCTTCCACCGGAAATTTGGCATCCACCGGAATCAGGACATGCTCGCCACCTTGCTCACCCTGGCCGGGAAGTTTAATGGCAAACTCGACGGCCTCATTGGAATGCTCCTGGATACGGACATTTTTGGCATATTGCTCGGGAGCGAGAATTTCTGCAAGCAGGGCGCCGAGCTGTACTTCGCCCCAGGTGCCGCGTGTTTTGATATTGGTGAGCACCTTCTTTAAATCGCCGACACCGGCGGCAAGATTGCGCATGTCCCCCAAACCCTGATGCACCAGTTCCAGGCGTTCGGAAACCTGCTTGAAAGATTCCCCCAATCTCTTTTCCAGAGTACCCTGTAATTTTTCATCGACGGTTTCGCGCATCCGATCGAGCTGGCGGGCATTGTCTTCCTGGATTTGTTTGAGTTTCTCATCGACAATCAGCCGGACAGCATCCATTTTTTGTTCGTTAGTTACGGTTAAAACTGATAACTGGGCGGCAAAACCTTCGAGTTGGCAGCGCTGCAGGCCGGCGATTTCCGCCATGCTTTTCTGCACGGAATCGCCAAAGGATTTCAGCGACGAGGCCAACTCTGCTCTTTCCTGATGGGCCCGGATTTGTATTTCGGCACGAAAACCGGCAATTTCATCCCGGACGGAGCGGTCAGTTCTTTCCTGCAGGCCCTGCAGAGAATCCAACTTGCCGGCAAGGGGAGAGAGATCAACAGAGCCTCGTTTGGTAAGCCAAATTTGCAGCACAAAAACAGCCGCCGTCAGGATTAATACTATAATCAGGATTATTTCCATTTTAATGCTTTACCTTAATTTGTTGTGTATTTTAGATAAGTTTACCAATCAACCACCTCGCGAGCTAGCTTGCGAGGTATGAAATGAACGTCATTATATCGCGAGCGAGCTCACGAGATTTAACGCTCGTCCCGCGTCAGCGGGATCAAAATGCTTTTTGAAATTCACGATCTTTTATAATGGTAGTAAAAGCTAAATCTACCAGCCGATATGCTCTTTTTTCCAGTTCGGCAGCGTTTTCCGATTCCGCGGCATTCATGGTTACGGTAAATTCTTTTTCATATTTCGTCTGGCCATCTTTAAACAATAGCGCTTTAAACTTGAATTCCTGATCGGTCAAGGATGTCAGAATTAATTGGAATTCCAAAATGCCTTTGGCTTGAGGCGCCGCGGGAGGAGGAGCGCCCCACCAGTAAGGATGCGGCCCCCTGTAATTACCATAGGTATAATCAACCAGATTTACTCCGGCCAGTTTGAAGGCTTTGTAAAAACAGTTCCAATAGTATGTTTCCAGCTGGGCATTACCCTCGTACATATATTTTTTATCAGCACTGAAGTAATTCCAGGCTTTGGTATTTTGCGCCTGATTGGAGAATGATGAAAGGATTAACTTTTTCCCTTTTAACCGGCTTACATCTGCCGCCCGGAAAGCCGGTGAATATTTATCAGAGCTCATCGTGACCTTGGTGCTTGCCGCACAGCCGAATAGTAAAAGCACCGCAATAATTGAAACGATGATGTTTTTGAAAGTTAAATATTGTTTCATATGGGAAAAACCCCTCCTTAAAATCAAAATAATTATTCTGAAGCCATGGGGAAAATATAGCGGCCAAAAGAACGAAGTGTCAAGAAAAATACGAATTGGGAATTACTTTCATGCCACTTTTGCACCCCTCTTCAATAAAAGGGCACGCAGGACTGAACGGTGGCAGCGCAGTTCATCAGGGCAATAACAGCCGACGGAAAAGTTGGTTGTGAGTGAAAGTGCGGCCAGCAGGTCCAGAATCCGGCTGTTTTCGGGGCGGGACATTTCCGTCCGGTATTTTCGTAAAAAGGCTTTCCATTTTGCTTCCGTATCTGCGCGCCGGCCAAGCTCTATGGTCTCGGGGCCGGGCGAAAGATTGGGAAACCATACATCAAACCAATTGGCCGAAGAATAGTCGCTCTTTTTCACGCCGCGGGGCGGCCGCCGGACCGTCCCGATACGAATTCCTTCATCGGGAACCCTTTGCGTCCCCAGACGTACTATGCGCACTGTCATCATTCAACTCCTTGATTTATTTTCGGTAAAGTTTAATAAGCGCGATTTTCGTGTTGTCTTCTGTATGTTTTTCCGCTGCCGGCCTTAGGGATTCGCCGCGAGGCTGACCCAGGTAAATCCAAATCTCCGAACGTGTATCCTTTAATATCCCGTATAGGTATTGTCAATAAATTACATCTGCACAGTTGGGAGATTCATCAGTGGTTTGGTAATTATAACTGCTCTTAGTCATTTTCGACATATATTTGTAAGTTGATGTGAGATTGTGTGCCGGGAAGAATTTAATTGCCCCGGAAGATACGGTGTGTTAAATCAATCGCCTGGGTGATCTTTCGCTATCGATAAAAAGAGCGGCCAGCCGCCACAGCGAAATCATGCTTACCATACTTTTATGACGGGGTGATCAAACATGACCAATGTCATTGACGTCAACTGCGATATGGGCGAGTCTTTCGGGGCCTACACCATGGGCCGTGATGACGAGGCGGTGCTTTCCATTTCTTCGGCCAGCATCGCCTGTGGCTTTCATGCCTCCGACCCGATGGTCATGGATCGGACAGTACGTTTGTGCCGCGATCACCATGTCGGTGTCGGGGCTCACCCCGGTTATCCCGATCTGCTGGGATTCGGCCGCCGGTTTTTGAATATAAGCGAGGCAGAACTGCAACAATACGTTGTCTATCAGGTCGGCGCCCTCCAGGGATTTTTATCCATGTATGGTATGTCTTTGCAGCACATTAAACTCCATGGCGCTCTTTACAATGACCTCGTCGGCAAACCCGACCTTTTTTACGGGCTTGTCCAAAGGCTGAGCAAGGCGTTCGGTAATCCCGTCTTTCTGACGCTGGCTACAAAACAAGCCGCTTTATTGAAGGAAAAGGCGAGCCTCGAGGGGCTGCGCATCGCCTTAGAGGTTTTTCCCGACCGCCAGTATAACGACGAAGGAGAGCTTATCCCCCGCGAGCAGACGGGCGTCGTTCTGAATAACCCGGAATTGATAGCAAGGCGAGCCGTGGCGATGGTCTTGAAGAAGGGTTTCGAGAGCATCAACGGCCGGTGGATCGACGTGGATGTTGACACTTTGTGCATCCACGGCGATAATCCGGGAAGTATTGCCGCCGCCAGGATGATTGTTGATGCCCTCACGCGTGAAGGCATCAAAATAAAGCCTCTGGGAGAAATCATCCCCCGATGACTGTTTTGGCGACTGCATCCCAGATGAATATTTCGCGGTTTGGTGAAGACGGTATCCGCATACTCTTTGGTGAAACCTATGACCTGGAAATTCATGAAAAAGTGAGGAACTTCTACTTTTTTATGAGATCGCTGGCCCTGCCGGAAATCATCGATCTTACCCCCAGCTTTCGGTCCTGTCTCATCCACTTCGACACACGCCTCACAAACTTTGCCTGCCTGTCTTCACTGCTCAGGGAAAAAGAGGACGAATCACTTTGCACCGGCAACACGCCGGATCCCACACTCCATGAGATTCCCGTTCACTACGGCGGCCCGGATGCGCTGGATATGAAAGTCGTCTGCCGGCAGACGGGACTTGCCCAGAGCGATGTGATCGCCATCCATTCTGCTGTCATTTATACCGTTTTTGCCGTGGGCTTCATTCCGGGCTTTCCCTATATGGGAACGCTGGATCGGCGTATCCATGTTCCGAGGCTCGAGACGCCCCGAACCAGAATTGTCGCCGGATCCGTCGGCATTGCCCAGGGCCAGACCGGCGTTTATCCCTTTCCATCGCCCGCCGGCTGGCGAATCATCGGTCGCACCGATGCCCGCTTATTCAATCCCGGGAAGGAACCCTACAGTCTCCTGCAGATTGGAGACAAGGTAAAATATATCAGCGCATGATTGAAATCATCCATCAGGGAACAATGACCTGCATCGTGGACAGCGGACGCTATGGCTACGCCGCCGTGGGTGTGCCGCCTTCGGCGGCGCTGGATGGCTTTGCCTATGGCGCCCTCAATCGCCTGCTCGGTCAGGATGGTCATGCGCCGGCACTGGAAATCATCGGCGCCCAATTTTCCCTCCGGTTTCACGAGGCCATGACTTGTGCAATAACGGGCGCACTGGTCCGGGCATCTCTGGATGATAACCCGTTGAACCCATGGATGTCTTTTTCGGCGGCAGCAGGCAGTATCCTGAAAGTTCATGAGGTAATAGAAGGATTCCGCTACTATCTGGGCTTTGCCGGAAGCATGGCTCTGGAGCGCGTCATCGACCGATTTGCCACTAATCTGGAGTGTGGGTTTGGCGGCTATAAGGGCCGGGCACTCACCTTCGGCGACAGGATCAACATTGACGATTGTTATGACATTCCCCGGGGTGCGATTCCCGGCAATGCGATTCCGGGGATGAAATCCCCCCATCTTCTGCGCGTCACCGCAGGACCGGAATATCATTATTTCACCGATGCTGCGCAAAAAATCTTTGCGGAAAGGAAAGGCCGCTCCGTTTATGATGTATCGGCGACCATTAACCGGACGGGCATCCGTCTGGAAGGCCAGCCGCTTACCTTTCGCGATGATGTTGACAAAAGCATCATCTCCGAGGGCATCCTGCCCGGCACTGTGCAGATTCCCGGGGACGGCCTGCCCATTATTATGCTCTATGAGAGGACTATTGGAGGTTACGCCAGGGTCGCCAGGGTAATCAGAGCGGATCTGGATCGACTGGCCCATTTGCAACCGGGCGATTATGTTCTGTTCGAACTGGTTGCAATGGCTGAAGCGGAGCATCTCTGGGAAGACCGGCAAAAAAGACTGGCCGCCCTGAGGCAAGTTTGCAGGCGGGTATCCTGACACCTGATTCCATTGCTCGATTCATGATGATATCGCCGCGGAATAATATCATTTCATCTTGTTGGGCAGATACAGAACGATCTCCGGGAAAACGGTGATCAGGAACGTGGCCAGCAGCATCAGAAGGAAAAAAGGAAAAGCGGCTTTGGCAATTTTCCCGATACTGTCGTTGTTCAGGCCGCTGATGACGAAGAGGTTGAACCCCACCGGCGGAGTAACCTGCGCCAATTCGATCATCAGAACAAGATAAATTCCAAACCAGATAGGATCGAACTTGGCCGCTTGAACGAGGGGGATCACGACCGGCGCCGTCATGACGATCATGGAGAAACCGTCGACCAGGCAGCCCAGGATCAGGTAAAGTATCGAGAGAATGATGATCAAAGTGTAGGGCGAAAGCTTCAGGATGGTTACGTAATCCGTCAGTGCCCTGGTGATACCCAGGTAACCGATGACGTTGGACAGATAGGATGCGCCCATGACAATCAGCATGATCATGCAACTGGTCTTGACTGTCCCCAGCAGGCTGACTTTAAAAACCTCCCATGTCAGGCTGCGCGTCAGGGCGGCAAAAAAGAACGCACCCAGTACGCCGATGGCGCCGGCTTCGGTGGGTGTTGACCATCCCATGTAGATACTGCCCAGGACAAACAGCACAAGGATTACTACCGGAGCAATTGCGGGAATGGCCAGGAAGCGATCCTTCCAGGAGTAACGTTCCTCACCCCGGGGAGCGAGGCTCGGCGTGATGAGGCAGCGGATCAGGATATAGGCGGAAAACAGAAAAGCAATCATAAAGCCGGGGATAAAACCGGCGATGAAGAGTTTACCGATGCTCACATCCCCGATAATGCCGTAAACCAGCATCATCATGGAGGGCGGAATCATGAACCCCAGTGTTCCGGCACCGGCCAGGGAGCCGATGGAAAGGTCATGATCGTAACCCCGCTTATGCAGTTCCGGAACGGTGATCTTGCCCACCGTCGCCGTGGTTGCGGCCGAAGAGCCGCTCACAGCGGCAAAAAAGGTGCAGGCCAGGATATTGACGTGCACAAGGCGTCCGGGAATGGAGTCCATCCAGGGGGACAGCCCCCGGAAAAGATTCTCCGAAATTTTGCTCCTAAAGAGGATTTCTCCCATCCAGACGAAGAGCGGCAGAGCCATCATGGCTGAACCGCTGGTGTTGTTCCAGACGATGTTGGCGAGGATCGCACCAAAGGAAATATCGGTAAAAACAAAAAAACCGCCGATGCCCACCAGAAACAGGGCGATGCCAATCCAAACGGAGCCGCCGAGAAAGAGGAGCAGTAAGCCCAGAATAACCGCCGCTGCAGGTCCCAGATCAATGTGCATGAATTATTTCTCCCTTTTCTAACGCCCGAGTTCGTCTGCTTCCTCTTGAATGTGCAACCCTTCTGTTTTGTTGCGGAGCACGGCTACTCCTTTGAGGAACTCCGCCAGAAACTGCAGAGCCATGAGGGCCGCGCCCAGGGGCAAAATGGCCTGGGGGATAGCCAGATAAGTTTCCGACAGCTGCATGGACTGGGATTTATTCACCACCGAATCCCAGAAAAAATCCCAGGCAAACACGGTCATGGCTATGCAGAATAGAAATCCGACGGCAAGACAGATCATGTTATAGATCGTTTTTGTCCGGCCTTTCAGTATATGGACGAGAAACATCATGCGGATATGGCCGCGTTCCCGCAGGGTATAGGCGAGCCCGCTAAATGTCATCAGAGCCATAAGATAACCGGAGTACTCATCAGCGATATAAAGAGTCCCGCCGAAGAAGCTCCGGGTGATAATCTCGGCGATGGCCAGGACGAAGGCGATGGCCATCAGGACTCCCGCCGACCAGCCGCCGACACCGGATAGAGCATCGATAATATTTATAATTCTGTTCATGGTGATGTCCTATCAGCAAAACAATTATTTAAGTGTGCTGCCGGACGACGCTTGCAGTGATGGCCGGCCAAGACCGTCCGAAATAAAGTCCGGGCAGAGAAAGGGACCCCGGAAAATGAATATCCGGAATCCCGGGTTCGCTCTTGATGAGAATGATTTTATCTCTTTACCTTTTTCAAAAAGTCACTATAGATTTTCTTGCCTTCGGCAGGGGCTGTTTTCAGCCATTCCGTCCGGATGTTTTCCGTAATCTTTTCGAGGTCGGCAATCAGCTTCTTGCTGACGGCAATTGTTTCAATACCGTTTTTGTTGGAGATGGCCTCCTGTGCTTTGTCAAGTTTGGGGACATTTGCCCACATCTCTTTTTCCATTTCCTTGCCGATTTTTATAAGGGCATTCTGCTGATCCTTGGGAAGTTTCTGAAACGCTTTGAGGTTTACGCTTACCATGTCGGTGGCGATGGTAATGTTGAGGGGCTCGTAATATTTGAGAACCTCCCAGAACTTGGCATCCACAGCCGTGGGCGTTGAGGTCATGACGGAGTCGATCAAACCGGTCTGGAGGGATGTATAAACTTCGCTGAAAGGCAGCGCATGAGGCGTAGCGCCGACGGCTTCCATGACCAGTGCGCCGTTCTTGTCGTAGGTTCGCGTCTTGAGACCCTTCATTTCCTCCAGGGTGGTGATCTTTTTCTTGGTCCAGAGTCCGGCACCGGGCCAGGGGGCGATATAGAGGATCTTCTGGTTCCATTTTTGTTCTGCGGTCTTATCGAAATAGGGTCGGCAAATGTCGAGCAGAATCTGCAGTTCCTTAAAGTCACGCACCAGAAAAGGCAGAGTTACAATCTGAAAAATCTTTTCATCGCCGGCCACGCCACTGATCAGCATATCGGAAATCGGAACGAGACCATCGCGGACGGTCTTCAGAAGTTCCGGGCCCTTGTAGCCCAGTGCACCACCCGTGTGAACCACAATTTCCAGCTCACCGTTGGTAGCTTTTTTCACTTTTTCAGCAAAATCAGTCAGGCCCGCACTTTGGTGATTCTTGGGGGGCCAAACGGAGTTGGCGTTCCAGCTTGATTTGGCCAGAACCGGTGAGGCGACCAATGCCACCGATAATAAAACAAACAATAAAACGGTCCATGATTTCTTCATAAATTTCTTGCTCCTTCCGGGATTATTTGAGACTATTTTGCAAATTGCTTCGTCCTGCCGGCCTATCGTTTCCGTAATTTCTTGCAAATTTATCCATATATAAAACGGGGCCGTTAATACTCAATAATGGAAATGATAAACCATTGCTTTTTGAGGTTTGGAGTATAAGACATGGGTTCTTGCATGTCAATGGAAAACAGGTCACAAAAGGCGGGATGGGGAAGTCGGGCCGGATTGCCCAATCATAACCTGATAACCTGAAGGTCACACGGGGTCACATAATTTGGCGGGCAGGGATGAACGAGGATTGCTACCCACTGCCCCCCCCCATCCCCGAATAACGAAAAGAAGTCTTATTAAAAGGCTCTTTTCATATTTTCTTCAAGGCGGCTTAGTACTGCATTTCGCAAAATTTGTAAGTTGCTTTATTGCAATCTTTTCGGTATAAGCGCATCGTCTGCACACTAAAGAGTAAATCAAAATATCGGATAATTTTAAGGGTTAACATGGCGGATCGAATTGAAGTTGGATTTAAAAAAGGTATTCGCGATGCTTTAGGCGAAAAAATAAAGAGAAGAATTCGTGATAATTTTTCTCTGCCTGTGGAAAAAGTATCTACCATCGAGGTTTGCACAATCGAAGGCGGGTTAACCAAAGCTCAATTAAAACAGGCTGCCGCGGGCCCTCTATCCGATCCTGTCATCCAGAACTTCGCTATCAATAAGCCGCTGGCAGGCGATTTTGGCTGGCTCATTGAGGTTGGTTTCCGGCCCGGTGTCACTGATAACGTCGGTAAAACCGCTCGCGAAGCAATTGAACTATTGCTTAATGACGAGACAGGCGCGCGAAAAATAAGTGTTTATACTTCCCGGCAATATCTCCTCCACGGGAATATTTCCCGGACCGACGCCGCAAAGATCGCCTCCGGACTACTGGCCAACGATCTGATCGAAAGACACCTGATTGTCGGCCACGATGAATTTAATTTCATCTGCGGCCTGCCGGCTTATGTACCGCATGTTCTGGGAGAAGATAAACCGGCGGTTGAAGAAATAGATCTGGCCCGTTTTAATGACGATCAGCTTTTGCAGATAAGCCAGGATAAGCTGCTGGCGCTGAATCTCGAAGAGATGAAAGCCATGCAGCAATATTTTCAGCGCAAAAGCATTGTGGAAGCACGGGGAAAAATCGGCCTTAATGAAAATATTACGGATGTCGAACTGGAATGCCTTGCGCAGACCTGGTCGGAGCATTGTAAACATAAAATTTTTAACAGTCAGATCACTTATACCACGGCTCACGCCCGACTAACGATTGATTCGCTTTTCAAAACATATATCAAGGGCTCTACGGCCCAAATCCGGAAAGCCAAGGGTAAAAATGATTTCTGTCTTTCCGTGTTTGTCGATAATGCCGGAGTAATCAAGTTCAATGATAATTATAATCTGGTTTTCAAAGTCGAAACACATAATTCACCATCGGCGCTTGATCCTTACGGTGGAGCGCTCACCGGCATAGTCGGGGTTAACCGCGATCCTTTCGGCACCGGTATCGGCGCCAAACTGATTTTCAATACCGATGTCTTCTGTTTTGCCTCTCCATTTTACAAAAAGAAGCTGCCGCCCCGGATTCTTCATCCCCGGCGTATTTACGAAGGAGTCCGCGAAGGGGTTGAACATGGCGGCAACAAAAGCGGCATTCCTACGGTGAACGGCAGCATTGTTTTTGACGACCGCTACCTGGGTAAACCCCTGGTTTATTGCGGCACGGCCGGTATCATGCCTGCTAAGCTTAACGGCAAGCCCACCCATACCAAAGAAATCAAACCGGGCGATGTGATTATTATGACCGGAGGCCGCATCGGCAAAGATGGAATCCATGGAGCTACTTTCTCGTCCGAAGAGCTGCATGAAGGTTCGCCAGTTACGGCGGTGCAAATCGGCGATCCGATTACCCAGAAGAAAATGACCGATTTCCTCCTGGTTGCCCGCAATCGGGGGTTGTATCGCGCCATTACCGACAACGGCGCCGGTGGGCTTTCCTCTTCGGTAGGCGAAATGGCAACTTATTCCGGTGGTTGCCGGATTGACCTTTCGCTTGCTCCCTTAAAATATCCGGGCTTGCAACCGTGGGAAATTCTTGTTTCCGAAGCTCAGGAACGCATGACGCTGGCGGTTGATCCGCGAAAAGTCAAGCAATTTAAAGATTTGGCCAAAAAGATGGATGTGGAAGCTACGACCTTAGGCAAATTTACTGCGTCCGGGAAATTTCACGTCCTTTATGGCAAAAAGACTGTTGCCTTCCTCGATATGGAATTTCTGCACGATGGTGTTCCGCAATTAAAACTTGCTGCAAGGTGGCAGCCGCCGAAAAACAAGGAACCGCATTTTCCGGAACCGGCCAACTTAAACAAGGCGCTGACCCGAATGCTGGCAAGGTTAAATATCTGCTCGAAAGAATCCGTCGTGCGCCAGTATGACCATGAAGTGCAGGCGGGTTCGGTAATCAAACCGCTGGTGGGCGCCGCTAATGACGGCCCGTCGGATGCCGCCGTCATTCGGCCGATTCTTGATTCTCTGGAAGGTGTTGTCGTGGCGCATGGCATTTGTCCGCGTTACAGCGATATTGATACTTATCATATGACGGCCTGCGCTATTGACGAAGCCGTCCGCAATGCTGTCGCCGTGGGAGCCGATCTGGATTGTCTTGCGGGTCTGGATAACTTCTGCTGGTGTGATCCGGTAAAGTCCGCCAAAACGCCCGACGGCGAATACAAACTGGCCCAGCTGGTGCGCTCCAATATGGCCATATTTGATTACACAACCGCTTATGGTGTTCCCTGCATTTCCGGCAAGGACAGCATGAAGAACGACTATTCCATAGGCTCTACCAAGATTTCCATTCCGCCGTCACTCCTTTACTCCGTCATCGGCAAAATTAAAGATGTCCGCAAGGCCGTAACAATGGATGCCAAGCGCCCGCAGGATCTGGTTTATATTCTTGGTGAAACCAAAGATGAACTGGGTGGATCGGAATGGTTGGCGATGCATGATGCCATCGGTAATAATGTTCCCAGGGTCGATGCCGGCCGCGCCATAAAGCTGTATCGGTCGCTGCATAAGGCAATGGGGGCGGGGCTGGTTGCATCGTGCCATGACTGCTCCGACGGCGGTTTGGCTGTTGCCCTTATCGAAACGGCCTTTGCCGGCGGACTGGGGATGAATATTGATTTGAATTACGTGCCCTATCGCGGCAAAAAGAGGAATGATTACATTTTGTTTTCCGAATCGGCCAGCCGCTTTGTCGTGACAATCCACCCGTCGGTAAAAGCCAAATTTGACAAAATCATGGCCGGAAATGTCGTAAGTGAAATAGGCTTTGTCACAGCCGACGGCCTGTTTGAAGTCGCTGGCATCAATGGCCAGGCAATTATTAAAGAAAGAATCAGTAAATTCAAAGAAGCCTGGCTAAAGCCGCTTAATTTTTGAGAGCGAGATTTATTCTATGTCCCGTAAAGTCAAAGCAATTGTTTTAACCGGCAACGGTACTAACTGCGAAATGGAAATGGCGCATGCCTGCAAACTGGCCGGTGCCGACGTAATTGATATTGTCCACTTAAGTGAACTTCTCTACGGGGAAAAGCGTCTGGCCGATTATTCCTTTTTAAATTTGCCGGGTGGATTTCTCGATGGTGACGATCTGGGCTCGGCCAAAGCCGGCGCCAACCGCTTTTTGCACGCCAGAATTACCGGACATAAGGAAATACTCTTTGCCGACTTGATCGATTTTATCAATGCCGGGAAATTAATTCTGGGCGTCTGTAATGGTTTTCAACTGATGGTGAAACTGGGATTACTGCCGGCGCTCAAAAATAATTACACCTCGCAAAGCACAACCCTTACTTTTAATGATTCCGGACGTTTCGAAGACCGCTGGGTTTATTTAAAGGGTAATGAGCAAAGCCCGTGCGTATTTACCAAAGATATCGACGTCTTATATCTGCCAGTGCGGCATGGGGAAGGTAAATTTATCCCTCAAAGCACAAAAATTTTAAACGCGCTCGAAAAGAAAAATCTCTTCGCCCTGCAATATAGCAATGCCGACGGCGAGACGACGATGGAATATCCAGCCAACCCCAATGGTTCCGTCCAGGCGATTGCCGGAATTTGTAACGAAACGGGAAGGCTTTTTGGCTTAATGCCCCATCCCGAAGCATATTTGCATCGCACCAATCACCCCCGCTGGACGCGCGAAGACCTGCCTGAAGAAGGCCAGGGTCTCACGATTTTCCGCAACGCCGTTAACTTCATTCGCAGTAAAGAATTCTAATGCCGCTCACTTGGGTACGAGTGTTAATTCTCGTGAGCTCGCTCGCGATATGGTTGATTACCGATTATTGTTGTCACCTGCCCGCATAAAATAGGCAAAAATTAAAAAAAGTGAATATCTTTTGTAGTGGATATCGCCCCGGCCTATTTCCGGTCCAGTTCCTTCCTGACTGCGAGACCGATCTTCTCCAGGATATATGGTTTGCGGACAAAAGGCCCGGCACCCATTTCCTGAACCTCCCTGACGCGGGCAGTCTCTGAAAAGCCGCTGACGATCACCGCCTTTTGTCCGGGGTTGATTTCCCTTATTTTCCGGTATGTCTCCATCCCATCAATCCCCGGGTCCATGATCATATCCAGGACTATCAGGTCCGGCTTTTTGTTTTGGAGATATTCAATCGCCTCTTCCCCGCTGGCAACAACCTCAACCTGATACCCGAGCCGCTCCAACATGCTCATGGCCAGCCCACGCTGTTCGGGCACGTCATCCACAACCAGAATGGATTCACCCTTGCTCGCATAGAAAACAGGAGATATGGCTTCTTCAACTTTTCCCGGATCATCTCTGGTCACCGGGAAATAGAGGGTGAAGGTGCTCCCCTTACCCTCTTCACTTTGTACATCAATGTAGCCATGGTGATCCTTCACGGTCCCCCAGACAACAGCCAACCCCAACCCGGTTCCGCTTCTACCCATGACTTTCTTGGTATAGAAGGGCTCGAAGATATTGCCCAGGTCAGCGGCAGAGATACCGCTGCCGGTGTCGGAAACCGTCATGACCACATAGTCCCCTTCCTGTATGTAGTCATATCCCGGGAGGGGCTGATCCAGGTATCGATTCTCTGGTTGTATCGTCACCACACCATTGCCGGATATAGACTCTATGGCGTTCGTGACCAGATTCATGATCGTCTTGCCTAAATGGATGGGAGATCCCTTGATATTCAGGAGGCCTTCTGCAAAACCGGTTTGAATCTTTACACCCCTATTATATGATTTCAGTTTATCAAACTCCGGCGTCCGGAGATAACCGGAAACAACCTTGTTCAGATCAACTACTTCTGAAATGGTTACGCCTCTTCTCGCCAGAGTCAAAAGATCCTGGATGATTGCCGCTCCCCGCATACTGGAGTCCAGTATATTATCGGCATACCGTTTCAGGGAACTATCTGCGGGCAGCTTTTCTGCAAGAAGCTCCGAATAGCCGACCAATACACCGAGGACATTATTGAGATCATGGGCAACACCACCCGCCAGTGTTCCCAAAGATTCCATCTTTTCCGCCCGCTGGAGGCGTTCCTCGAGTTTATGATGTTCTTCTTCCATTTTCTTGCGTGCTGTGATGTCTAAAGCTATGCTCACAATATGTGGGACCCCGGATATTTCAATAACTGCAGCTGTGAAGGAAAGTATATATAACCTGCCGGATTTTGATCGGAAGAGGTATTCCTGATCACGAATCGTGCCGCCTTCCGCAATGGTTTTCGTCATCCTCCGGCGATCCTCCGGCGATCCTCCGGATTGGCCCATATATTGAGTTCCGTAGAGGTATGCCCAATGACTTCATCGCGGGTATATTCCGCTGTCTGGAACCATAAATCATTCGCTTCCACATATCGACCGTCGACTAAGGTGGATAAGGAGACATTCATGGGACTGAGGCGAAATATCGCCGAATACTTTCCCTCGCTTTGCCGCAGTGCCTCTTCCGTCCTTTTGCGGTCGGTAATTTCCTTGGATGAACAAATAGCGCTGAGGACCTTCCCCTGCTCGTCCTTGATCGGCGTAATCGTCGTAATATAGAAGCGGTCACCGTCAGACCGGGGGACACGGATTTCGATGACTTTTTCTTCACCTGATTGAAAAACATGGCTCAGAGCGGCAAAACGTTTCTCCGCCTCCTCCCGGGAAAATACATCCCAGATATTCCTGCCGATAATCTGGTCAATATCCTTTCCCACTCCTTGGGCAAAAGCACGGTTGGCATATAGATACCGGCCGTCCGGGCTGAAAGAGAAGACGGGATCAGTGGACTCGTCCAGCAGGACGCGATATCTTTCTTCACTTGCCTTTAGTTGCCGGAATTGCTCTACGGAGCTTTGCCCATCAACTGCCGACTTTCTTAATTCATGGAGTTCATTTATAAGCTGTCTTTTTGTTTTGGCAGCATCTTTCATTTGAAGAAAACTCCTGCGATTATTTTGTTCCCCAAAAACAATTCCCGCCTCTTTTCAAAGACAGGGTTTCGGCAACTATTTATACGGCGGGTCATACTGAAAAATTCATGTTAGTTGTGGCTCTGTTGACGACGCCCCAGTCAGATAAATTTCGTCTAATGTCTGCTCCTAAATCGTTGAGAAGTCAAGAGAGATTTGGCCGCCGGCAAATCTTGCATCATCCGTCTTTTGTGTCTGTAGAATAATGAATGTTATAAATTATCCTCAGACGCCGGGATAAAATGGGGAGAGTGGATCTGCTCAGTTGGATGAAAGAAGGCAAGAGACGGCTGACCATAATGTCTTGACTTACAAAACCAATATTTTTATACTTCCTCCAGCAAAAAGGAGCTGCGGACAAACCTATGAAAACGCAATACCTGATGGCAATTGATGTGAGCGGCGGCTCGGGACGCCCTCTCCTGCCGGATCCCGCAACGGGAGCAACAAAGATGGCCAAGCGGAGTTGGACCCATCTTGCTGCACCCGGTCAAATCAATAACTTTCGGGAAAGGGGTTAAAACGACATATGGGATTATATAATCAATATAAAAAGGAAGTTCTGGAGACTGGTCTCTGGTTGTCGGAACGCGGTTATTTTGGTTCCCTGCGGAGCACCGGCGGCAATGTTTCCGTGAGAATTGACGGCAGTGATTTGATGGCTGTCACACCGTCATCAGTAAAATATCAGGAGATTACTCCGGCAGATATATGTATTGTCGATCTTTCCGGCGTGGTGGTGGAAGGGAGCCGCGCTCCCTCGGTCGAAGCCGGGTTGCATGCAGTCGTCTATCGGGCGAGGCCGGACGTAAATGCCGTCGTTCATACACATCAAATTTACGGCAGCGTTTTTGCCGTGCTTAACCAGCCCATCCCCTCACTTTTTGACGAGGTCTCTTTTACCCTCGGCGCATCGGTGGAGGTTGTCCCTTACGCTCTTTCCGGCAGCGCGGAACTGGCTGCCAACGTTGCGGGTAAACTCCGGAATAACGCCAACGCTTACATTATCCAGAACCACGGGATAATCGCCCTCGGTAAAAATATGGATAAAGCCTTGCTGGCCGCGGAACTCCTGGAAAAGGTCGCGCATATATATTGTTTGGCACTTTCCACAGGAAAACCAATCACTACCCTTCCCGATCAAATTCAGGAAATGGTGCGGAGTTTGAGAGAATATGAGGTAAACGAGGCCCCAAAAAAGAGAATGGCAAAATAATACAATTTACCTGATTTCCAGCAAAAACTTCAACACCGTTTCGTTGAACAATTCCGGGTCCTGAATATGCAAAGCATGGCCGCATCCGACAAACGGAACAACCCGAGCATTGGGTATCTGCTTTTGCATGTATTCATAATTTTCGGGTGGATAATAATTGCTTTCCGTGCCGTAGGTCAGAAGACAGGGAACATCAATGCTGGCCAAAACAGGCCGGTAATCCTGCATAGCCATGGCAACCCAAAAAGCCGCAGCGACCCAGGCTTTGTTTTTTCTTGCCTCCTCGTAAAGCCAGGGAAGATCCTCTTTACCTTTGAAAGAGGCTTCGGCGTCGAATTCCATTTTTTCATTATATAGTGATTTATTTAAAATCCGCCGGGCAACAACCTTACTGTAAGCCTCCCAATTATCCAGCATAACGGAGAGGATATAAAGATTATCCTCGTGGCCGAAATCGCCCTGTTTCCTGCTGAAAATACCCGGCAGGCCGCAGCTCCAGTCCGCCGATTTCAGCAGCTTTGGCGTCATATCAATGATGACGATCTTTTCTATTTCCTTACAGGAATAATTTCTGATGTATTCAAAAATCACCTGCGCACCCATCGACCAGCCGATGAAAGAGGCTTTTGATATATTCAATACTTCCAGAAGCTGTTTTAAATCCATGGCCAGACGCTTGAGCGTCAGATGGTCGTGCCGTGTCCCCGATTCCCCATGGCCGCGCAGATCCGGAGCAACGATTTTAAAATGTCCGGCCATTACGAGAATCTGTTTTTGGAAGTGGCGGGAACTTGCAGTTAATCCATGAATCAGCACGACCGCCCTGCCTTCACCGCTCATCCGGTAATGCAGACGAACACCATCATCTGTGGTAAAAAACGGCATGCAATGATCCTCCTTTGTGAATCTGAGGAATCCGATTAAAAAACATCGGCGACTGGTTCAGAATTATTTTCACTGATCACTTTGCATTTTGTCCGATCAAATCAATAACTGTAATTTCGGGCGGCGCAAATATCCGTACCGGCGGACCCCAGGTGCCGACCCCTCTGCTGACATAAAGCGACTTGTTTTTCTCCAAGGCATAATAACCGTAGTTGTTTTGGAAAAACAGAGCGGTTATCAACCGGAAGGGAAATATCTGTCCGCCGTGCGTGTGACCGGAGAGCTGCAAATTAAAATTATCGGATTTGTTGACATAGGGTTGATGTTTCAGCAGCAGGATAAATTTATCATTATGTATCACCGGCATTGTTTTTGTCGAACGGGAATTTTCGTTGACAATGGCGGCAGCTCTTCTGCCGGTAATATCATCAATACCGACAATATTTATCCCCGCCACTTCTCTAATTTCGTCGAGGAGAACATCAAAGCCTGCCTGCCTGGTAAACTGGAGAGACTTTTCGATTCCGGCATAATATTCATGGTTGCCGGTAATGGCGAATTTGCCGAATTTTGGTTTAACCTGCTCGAATATTGCAGCCAGAGGCGAGACATTATTTAATTCACCATCGAGCAAATCTCCCGTGGAAATTAAAATATCAGGCTGTGCTTCTTTTACTTTATCCATCAGGACCTGCAACCGTTTTTCTTTGACGATTAAACC
This sequence comes from Deltaproteobacteria bacterium, assembly GCA_025361065.1. Classification (GTDB taxonomy): domain Bacteria; phylum Desulfobacterota; class Syntrophia; order Syntrophales; family Smithellaceae; genus MVRV01. The sequence goes on along the minus strand of JANYAY010000185.1, from coordinate 2,943 downwards.
GACATGGACATCGGATATCTGGACAATACGAATTTTCCCGCCGGCAGGCAAGGTATGCCCGGTGGCGACTTCCAGCTTTTTAATTCTAATCACTCGGGCATCAAAGTATCCATAAACGACAAAAATAAAGGAGAGAGAAACAGCCAGGCAGAATGTAATATTGATTAAAGGACCGGCGGTAACCGCAAAGGGTAAAAACTTAAAGGTGAATCTTACTGCATCGAAAATTATACTGAGGCAGAAAAAAAGGAAAATAAAAGCCATCCAGAGATATCCGGCGTAAGCCAGAGACCGTGCCAAAAATTCCAGATGACGGCTCTCGGCAATACGCACCAACAGTGGAGCAAAGATCAAAATTATCAGCAGGCAGATAATAAGTATTTTACTCCCGGCGGAAAAATGAAATATGCTGTCCATCCGAATAAATGCGTAAAGATGAATTCCGCCGTAAAGTAATAAAAACGATAAAAGAAATATTACCATAAAGTCATCCACGGGAAAAATTTTGCATTGTTATCGCCATTCGCCTTTCCGCGATAACAATGCGCAGCCGGATCAAGGCTCTGCTGAGAGCTACTCCCGCCGGGCATCGAGACAAGCGGCGTAAGGCTAAAGGAAAGTTGCCGGTAAGTCAATATTAATGGTTGGCCAAATGAAATTCAGACAGTTGAGAATTATTGCCGGAGCGTTTATCAACCACCTCGCGAGCTCGCTGTCGAGGCATGAAATGAAGGTCATTATATCGCGAGCTCGCTCACGAGAATTAACACTCGTCCCCAAGTGAGCGGGATTAAAGCACGGAACGACATTTTGTATCCAGCCACCTGATTACATCCGCGATCACAATTTCTCTATTTATTTCATTGAGCATTTCATGGCGGCCATCTTCGTAAAAATTAAAACTCAAGTCGGCAATTCCCAGTTTTTCATATATTTTCATTAATTTTTTAACTCCTGCGGTATTCGCTCCGACCGGATCTTTTTTGCCGGAAAAAAAATACAGAGGCAGATTTTTCGGAATCTTGCGCAACTGATCCGGATGATGAATCTGCCGGATAAATTTTATCAGATCAAAGAAAAAAGCAGCCGGAAAAATCCCCCCGCAAAAGGGATCGGCAATATATTTGTCGACTTCTTTCTCATCACGGCTCAGCCAGTCAAAATCAGTGCGGGCCGGCTGAAATTGTTTATTAAAACTGCCGAAACTCAGAGTGTTCAGGAGATTGCTTCTCCCTGTTGCTCCAACCCGCCATTTTTCCAGAAATGCCACACCCTGACCGATAACTGTCATAAGATCAGCGGGGCCTGCCGTCCCTGATAATATCGCCCCTTTTAATTGATCACCCCAATGGGCAATATATCCTTGGGCTAAAAAAGAACCCATGCTGTGACCCAGCAAAAAAAGAGGAACTGCCGGAATTTCTTTTTTTATAATTTCCGACAACTGGTGAAGATCGCCCAGCATCCGGTTGAATGCATCTGCTCCCACCTCGCCGGCATGTGCCGGATCCTTGATGGTTTTACCGTGACCGCGCTGATCCGCGACATAAACTGCATATCCGTGTTTTGTCAATATTCCGGCAAAACGTTCATAACGGGCAGCGGTTTCCGCCATCCCATGACTGATATTTATTGCTGCTTTTATCGGGCCTTCCGGCAGCCATTTATAAACATATATTTGAGTTTTGTCCGGAGCCTGGAATGTAAAGTTCTTTTGGATCATACTTTTCCTCCACATAAAGCTGAACGATTCATGTATCTGCGGCAGATTTCGTCAACGGGCTCCAGGCAGAGGCATTTCAGATATGCTTTAATAAAGCCGCGGAGAAAAACCCCTGCCGGTAATGCCCGGACATCATCTCTTTCGATCCCGTGCAAATAATCTATCCGTATTTTTGTTTCCTGGGCAATGTGTTCCAAGGGCACTGCCAGTTCTTTTCTAATCGTCTGGAGATCAGAGCCACTTAATTCCTCCCGGGACAATATTTCTGTGATGAATTGATTTTCCATAACCTTTGTCCTTAAGACAGCAGCGGCATTTTTTATCGGTCCGCACTTGCTCTGTGTCCGATTAATGTCAAAAATGCTCACCGGTGTCTTCACAACTGGTTTCTTTGCCGTCTTGTGGAGAAGCCCCAGCCGGATTAGCTCGTTATCATAGCCTTGTCTTCTCTCTTCATTAATCAACGTAAGATAAGCGTTTTCCAGGAGACCAAGTATTGCCTTCCTTTCCTCCGGGGAAAAGAATGAATAACTTATCAGAGAATCTTTTTGATATATCTGTAGAGCAGCATTATAGGCATGACGAATTTCAAACAATGTGGCATCCGGTTTTAAATCCAGCATTTCATAATAATTCAGTCTGTCAAATTTTTTTTCCATATTCACTCCCGGGTGCTTTTCCACGAAACTTATCGCGACCGGTAAATATTTCAGGAATAATTGATCATCAACTGCTCGCCCGCGGAATAAATGATTTGCTTACTGAGTTCACGCAAATCACCGGCGGTCCGGGTATAAGGATAGCGATCTAAAAAGGATACCCGCTGACAGATGGCATCATGGACATGTTCATCATAAGCAATGTTTCCGGAAAAATCGATTTTGAGTCCCAGATGCCTTTCAACAAGTTTGCAAATCTGCGCACCTAATCCGACATCATCCTGTTTATGCAGCTGATTAATAATGAGTTTAAATTTAAACGCGGCAAAATCATGCTCCAGTTTTATACCCGTTTCCGGATATATCCTTTGAACAGTTTGCATTATACATTCCGGCTTGCCATAAGCACCACTACCGAAATGCTGCACAGCTTCTTCTTCCAGCGCCTTAAAATCAGACACGGTAAAAGACTGATGGATCCGGCGGAAATAAATAGACCGGATCAGCCGGTAGACATTTTCAATCGAAGTTGGTTCCGGTGTAGCTATAAAAATACCGTTC
>JANYAY010000162.1 GCA_025361065.1 Deltaproteobacteria bacterium | reverse complement strand
TCAAAGGAATGACTCTGGAACAAGCGCTGAAAGTAACCAATCAGGACATTGCTGAATATCTGGGCGGTTTGCCAGAGGAGAAAATGCACTGTTCCGTTATGGGAAAACAGGCGCTGGAAAAGGCCGTTGAAAATTACCGGGGGGCTCCGTCAATAGAACCGGGCGCAAAAATTATTTGCGAGTGTTTTGGTGTCACTGATAAGGAGATCGAACGGGCTGTCCGGGAAAATAACCTCTCCACGGTGGAGGAGGTAACAAATTATACAAAGGCCGGCGGCGGTTGCGGAAACTGTCATGACGCCATCTCGCAGATAATTGAAAGTGTAAAGAGTGAAACTAAATCGTTGCAGCAGCCAAAGCTTACCAATCTCCAGAAAATTCGTTTGATCGAAGAAACAATTGAACGTGAAATCCGCCCTTCCTTGAAGCATGACGGCGGCGATATTGACCTGATTGATGTTATCGGTAACCGGGTAATTGTGGCGACGCGCGGCGCCTGCGCGACATGCAAAGCATCAGGCATAACATTGAAAAATTTTGTGGAACACAGGCTGAAAGAACTTGTTTCGCCGGACATTACTGTTGAGGAGGCATCCAAATGAAGACAATCTATCTCGACAATAACGCGACCACTCAGGTTGCACCGGAAGTACTGGACGAAATGCTTCCTTATTTTCGTGACTTATACGGCAATCCTTCCAGTATGCATACTTTCGGCGGCCAGGTGGGACAGAAAATCCGGGCAGCCCGTGAGCAGGTGGCTTCGCTTATCGGCGCCACTCCTGAAGAAATAATTTTTACCAGCTGCGGAACTGAAAGCGATAATGCGGCAATCCATTCGGCGTTAGCCACACGCCCGGATAAGAAACACATTATAACAAGCCGTGTGGAGCATCCGGCTGTTCGCGCGCTGGGCGCTCATCTGGCGGGGCAAGGTTATCGGGTAACGGAACTTCCGGTCGATAAAAACGGCATATTGGATCTGGAAAATCTGGAAAAAAGCATGACACCCGATACGGCCGCAGTTAGCCTGATGTGGGGCAATAATGAAACCGGAGTAATATTTCCGGTGGCAGAGGCCGCAGCGATGGCCCATGAACGGGGCATTCTTTTTCATACGGACGCCGTACAGACCACCGGGAAAATTCCCATCAATCTACAAAAGAACGCCATCGACATGCTTTCCCTGTCCGGACACAAACTGCATGCGCCGAAAGGAATAGGCGTGCTTTACGTTCGTAAGGGCACCAAGTTTTCACCGTTTCTGATCGGCGGGCATCAGGAAAGAGGGCGCCGCGGCGGAACGGAAAATACCCCCAGCATCATTGGCCTGGGAAAAGCCTGCGAGCTCGCGGCTGCCAATATGGAAAAAGAAAATACATATGTCAAAAGTCTGCGCGACAGACTGGAAAAAGAGATTCTAGGCAGGGTTCCGCAAAGTCGTGTTAATGGCGATGCGGTTAACCGGCTGCCCAACACGACCAATATCAGCTTTGAATTTGTCGAAGGCGAAGCAATACTGCTTTTGATGAATGAACAGGGGATATGCGCTTCTTCCGGATCGGCCTGTACATCCGGCTCATTGCAGCCGTCACATGTTTTACGGGCGATGGGTGTTCCCTTCACAATGGCACACGGTTCCATCCGGTTTAGTCTGAGTATTTACAATACCGAAGCGGAGATAGACTTTGTGATAGATAAAATGCCGGCAATCATCGAGCGGTTGCGCGGAATGTCACCTTACTGGAATTCAGCCGAACAGGCCTGTAGGACTCAATAAAGACTGGATAGAACGCAGCCATGTAGTCATCGAGAATCCGGAATTCACCGCAAAGGCAGTATTCCGGTTTATGTCCAGTTGCATATAAAGGAGCAGAGCATTAATGAAACTTCCATCCCCGAGAAAACAGTGCAAAGAAAACATAGATTCGGTTAAACATTCCCGGAAAGATATACCAGATATCGTAAATAGATTAGTGTCTTCCTGTAATAAAGAAGGTTGCTTTGATCATGTCAGCGCCGAACCGATACCCTATCGGGATGCTGTAATTGATATTTTGCGGCGGACAAGCCGTATCCTTTATCCGGGTTTTTTCATCCGGACCAGGCTGGATCAAACTAATGTGGGATATTATTTGGGGCAGGAAGTAACGGGACTGTTCGAAGTTTTATCCGAACAAATAATTCTGGCGATACGTCACGATTGCCTCCGTCACAATCTTCCCTGTGTTAAATGTGAGGAACTGGGGCATGAGATCACAGTGAAATTTCTCGATGGCTTGCCTAATTTAAGAAAGATGTTGGCCAAAGATATTCTTGCGGCTTATGAGGGAGACCCGGCGGCAAAGGGTTACGATGAAATAATATTCAGTTATCCGGGCTTAGGCGCAATAACGATTTACCGGATAGCCCATATGCTGCAGAGCATGAAAGTGCCGTTAATTCCCCGGATAATGACCGAATATGCTCACAGCCACACCGGTATTGATATTCATCCGGGAGCTGATATCGGAGAGAGCTTTTTTATCGATCACGGCACGGGCGTTGTCATTGGTGAGACGGCATCAATCGGGAAGCATGTTCGCATCTATCAGGGTGTTACCCTGGGTGCGATCTCTTTGAGTAAAGCGGAGTGCAAACGTCTGAGAAACAAGAAGCGTCATCCTACGCTGGAAGATGATGTTATTATTTATGCCAATGCCACAATTCTCGGCGGTGAAACAGTAGTCGGCGCCCGTTCAGTTATCGGCGGTAACGTCTGGCTTACCCACTCAGTCCCCCCCGATACCGAAGTCTTTATCAAGAAGCAGGATCTGATCTTCGGTGAGAAACAGTATAAGAAGCAGGCTGTGAAAAAAGATTTCCGGTAAGTTGCATATTCTTAATCTTGCCATACTGCAATTCCGGAGCACAGGAAATTGTACTCATCATTCCCTTTATTCTGCCGAGAGGAAATCTGAGATCGGGATCGGTAATCCCGCTCACGCGGGACGAGCGTTAATTCTCGTGAGCGAGCTCGCGATATAATGACGTTCATTTCATGCCTCGACAGCTTGCGGCGAGGTTGTTGATTAGATGAGCCTGTGCAGCGACTTTCCTTTGGTAATATACGGAAATGATCAGGGGAAAACTGGAATTTGCCTGCTACGTATAGAACCTGCAAAGGTGGCGCTTTGGGTTCATCATTGCAGTGAAGATTACCATTTAGTTTTCAGCTTTAATCTTTTTAGATTCACTCAGATGATCGTAAAGTTCATCAATAAGAGGGTTTTTCTTACGTTTGATAATTGTATAAAGTTGGTAGGCAATGACACCAGCATTAAACACCAAAGCAATGATACTTACTGTATAATAAGCAGCAGGACTGTGTGTAGAAGATACTGCAAATTTTCCTTGAACAAAGAAGTTTGGAACAGTCATCATAAGCATCATATAAAGAGCTAATGTATGAACACGGTGTTGAGCCCAAGCTCCTTTTTTTCCTAAGAAAGCAGGAATTGTACAAGAAATAAGCAATGCCATGCTGTAGAAAGAACGATCTGTTAGACAATTGTAAACATAAGCAAAGTTCCATAAATCATAACCGATGATCCAGAACCAAGTCATATCTGGCCATACTAAGTCATGATGTCTGTCTTTACTTATAACAATTCCAAACCAACCACAAACAGCAAGTAAATTAAAGATACCAGCAATAGCGTTTAATAAGTTCCATGTTCCACCCATGTAGAACATTCCTTGAGTAAAACCCTGCATTCCCATAACTTCTATTTCACGAACAACGGCTTCAATAATATTGATAACAAGAATACCGGGAGCTAAAAGTAAAAAATATTTATTTGATGCACCTTTTTTAGTGAAACGTAAGAACAAGCCGATCCAACAACCAATTATAGCTGAGTAAACTTTTATCCAGGCAAACCAGTTTGCTGTTTGAGCACCAGAAGAAGTTCCTGAAGTTTCAGGCCATACAAAAATTGTAAGAATGATTGGCAACAAAATGAAAAAGAAGATACCCGTTTGTTTGTTGAAACGAGTGATTTCGTTAAAAATTATCAAACCGGCTAAAATCCCGAACCACATTAAAACTGAATACCAGGGGATTGCTTCAAAAAAGAACATATCTTCCTCCTCTATTCAAATATCCAAGAAATTACGGTTAATCCGTTTGATGCGTATAGCACCTACAGAGAGATTATTTTAAAAAATATCGACATTATGGATTACTATTTAAAGGATGCAACGACCAGGCTCACCGGCAGTATGGAACGCAGCGGAATTACTTTCCGGTGTAGCGCCTTTTTATGTGATTCAGTCACATTTTATCATCTATTAATAGCATTGAGTGCACCAAGTAAATATTTCGGATTATGCGCCGAATCGTACATTGGATGTACCTTCTTAGCAGTATCAAATAAACCATAAACTGCCATTTGAGCTGTCCGAACAGAATATTCAACCGTAAATACACAATCTTTTGGTGCTTCAGCAAATTGACCTAAAAAGGCAAAATTAGTTGATTCTTTTGAGATAACATTTGGCCTATCACCAATTTCTCTCGGCATAAAAAGACTATCAATAAAAGGCATTGCAACAGGGATACAATTTACCTTCCCGGCTTCTGTAATCGGTTTCATTATATCTTGAATTTTCAAATGATAGTAAAGCTCTTCGAGCATTTCAGCACCGGTGCACTCTGCCATTGTTTTGCCAATGTAATTCCCTTTTCTATCAGGATAGAGTCCATAGCCCCAAAAAATCTTAACGCCATCAGGTTGGTTTGGAAAGTGAGGTTGTCGTGCTATTACAAATGACATGAGCCAGTTGGAGTCAGTCAAAGTAACAAGTCCGCCTGTTCCATCTACATTGCCCGAGAAGTTTTCCATATAATCGAGAAATGTGCTGTCTTTCATTGTTGCCGTAAAGGAGTACCATTTTTGCAGATCAATATTGTCACAGAATGGATTCGGATTGCCGAAAGACTTATCTTTTTTTGCTATGTTTTTCCAGAGACTCCAAGAGCCGGATTCTTCCAAACCTTTCAATTTTGCAGGAGTATCCCAGGTTCCGTTATCAGTGCTTTCTGTTATAGAGCCATTTGTGATAAACACAAAATCATTTTTTCCAAGCACTATTTCAGTTTTGTCTTCAAGGTGGAGCACTGTAGCACTCTTTTTGTCAGCGGATAGATTGAAATCAATATCAACAACTTCTTTGCCCATTTCAAATTTCACACCTCTTTCTTCAAGGTATTTTTTCATAGGTCTTACTACAGAGTCGTATTGATTGTATTTGGTACGCATTACACCGCCCAATCTAGGCAAACCATCAATAAGATGGATAAACCTTTTCATATATCTTCTCATTTCAGCAAGACTGCTCCATTTTTGGAATGCAAACATGGAAGTCCATATATACCAAAAATTTGTGTCAAAAAAAGCTTGATCAAACCAATCCTCTATTCGTTTATTACCAAGTGAACTCTCTGAAACATAGGTTAATTTAAGAAAATCTGTTTTTTGTTCAAACGATAAACCATAAGACGAGACATCCAATTTTTTCCCGTCTTTCAACAGACGGGCCTGTCCGTTTGAAACAAACCGTTCATTAAAATCATAAGATTCATCTCTTACCGAAATATTTGGATCTTCCAGTGAAGGAATGTGAGAAAGCAGTTCCCAATAACATTCGTAGTGCATTTCTTGCATTCTTCCACCACGTACAACAAATCCCTTCTCTTTATCGCCAGCACCGTCTGTGGCTCCACCAGGAATTAAATCTTTTTCTAAAATGTGGATATTCTCACCAGGAACACCGGCATCTTTTTCTAAATATACAGCACTTGCAAGTCCAGCAATGCCGCTACCAATAATGTACACTTTTGAATCTTTCAGGTTTTTGTTTCTTTCTGTTTTCATGAAATTATCCTTTAATTATTTCTGCTTGTAAGTTTATACATAATATTTATACAGTCTGTATAAATCTGCGAACACATACGCTTTCCTTAATTAGCAATAAAGATCAGCAGGATGACCTATTTAGCTTTAATATATCTTTATCAATCAACATAATAGCTTGGTCGTGATCTCTTGTTGCAGAGCAAATGCAAGTGGCCTGCCAATAACCGAGGCAGAAGTAAAATATTAATTTATCCTTTAGTAACAAGCTGTTCGATTAACGAGAGTGAACAACTAAAAAGCAAGGGGGTGATTCTCTTGCCCTCAATATTTGGTGGAACATCAGCATTCGGAGGGATAAATTGATGGGATTTAGATAGTTCGCCAGATGTTTGTCGTCTGGCCACGAATTTTGTTTATTACGAATTGAAAGAAATCATTTTTATTGAGGTTGCCGTTCTGTTTGTTTAAGGAAGAAAAACTCAATCTATATTAAAAGGAAATCCTCTATCAGGATTTTGCAGATTTCATCCGTTACTGTTTCCATCCTGGCCCCACAAATAAGGCAAATTTGGTTTTTCCCGCCAGGAAAATTTCCCGTAATAAGCGGGATCTTTCCGCAGCAGATTGGAACGGTGGGCTGCGTGAAACTTTTCATTTCCAAACCAGGGTGGATAAACAATTCTGCCTCGAATGATCATTTTCTCCATCCGGTTTTTATAACCGCGGTTGATCCATTCCTCCAGCGCAAGGTTATAGTATTGTTTTAAAGCATTGATATGCCCGCGCCACATTTTTACGGCGGGGTGATTTTGCCAGCCTCCACCGTGCCTGATGGCCCGGATGATTTGATAAGCTTCAACTCTCTGTTTGCCGAGACGGCGGTAATCGAGCGTTTGTAAAGATTTTTTAAAGTCAGGGTAGGGGAGAAAGGTCTGCATAAACTATTTCAATATTTAATCAAATCTGGTGTTTTACTACTGCTGTAGAATAAGTCCCGGTTGCAGGCAGATTATTTAAAACAATTATTTTTTCCCCCATACTGATTGCGTACTCCCTTTTGTTAGTACAAAAACTGCATTCAAAGCCAATAAATTGGGCAATATGCGCACCTGCTTCGCCCTTCCCAGATAGTATGCTTGTTCAATATTTATACTTTTCTTATGGCAGTAGTCAGTAAAATCACGAATGGTTAAAAAACGGATGTTTGGTGTTTCAAACCAGTAATACGGCAAGGCCTCGTTAATCGGCGTTTTTCCGCTCAGAAGAAGCGTTAAACGGGCCCTGATGTGGGCAAAATTGGGGAATCCGACAATGACGCGCTTTCCTACCCGCAATGATTCCGCAATGACGAAATCGGCTGCTTTTATTTCCTGCATAATTTGATTTAATATAACATAGTCAAAAGACTGATCGGGATAATCAACCAATCCGCTTTCAATGTCGCCCTGAAGTACCGTCAGCCCGCGTTCCACGCATATGTGCATTTGTTCATCGTTTAATTCAATGCCCTGAACGAGAGCATTCTTTTCCTTTGCCAGAAAGGCAAGCAACTCGCCGTTCCCGCAGCCTAAATCTAAAACGTGTGCACCTTCGGTAATGATCCGGGCAATAATTTGATGGTCAAGTTTCATATAGACAAATATTATTCTTTCTTATTTTGCTGTACGACCTTAAGTGATGCTGTTGTTGGCCAGAAAATTCTTAATCAATCTTGTTTCATCTTCAATTTCAATCAGAAATGCATCGTGTCCCCAGGTCGAGATTAAATCAAAATATGTAGTGTAGGCATGTTTCTTTTTTAAAAGACGAACTATGTCCTGAGACTGATGCGATGGATAGAGCCAGTCTGATTTAAAGGAAATAATCAGGAATCGTATGTTTGTCTTTTTAACAGAAGGCATGAAATTTTCGCCGGATAGGTCGAAGTAGTCCATTGCTTTGGTAATATAAAGATAGGAATTGGCATCAAAGCGCTTGACAAAGTTGTAACCGCGATACCGTAAATATCCTTCAACTTCAAAATCATCTATGAACTGGAAACTTAAGTTATCATTTTTGAGCTTGCGGGAAAATTTCTCTTCCATGGACTGGTCGCTCATAAATGTAATATGGCCGATCATCCGGGCAACGGCGAGGCCTTTCTCCGGCTGGCCATGTTCGTAATAATAACCTTTGCGCCAGGCAGGATCGGCCATGATTGTTTGCCTTATAACTTCATTAAAGGCTATCTGCTGCGGCGAATGCTTCAGGGCTGTGGCAATAGGAATTGCCGTAACAATTCTTTCCGGATACTTCGACGCCCACTGTAGTGCCTGCATACCGCCCATGGAGCCGCCGATCACGCAAAGAAGTTTTGCAATTCCGAAGAAATCAATTAAAGTTTTTTGGGCATCAACCATATCTTCGATGGTAATTAACGGAAAATCTATGGCATAAGGTTTTCCCGTTTCCGGATTGATGGAAGATGGTCCCGTACTTCCTTTGCAGCCGCCGATGACATTGGAACAAACAACGAAATACAAATTAGTATCCAATGCTTTATCCGGGCCGATCATGTCGTCCCACCAGCCTGCCGTTTTATCCCCTTTATGAAATCCGGCGGCGTGGGCATCTCCCGACAGGGCATGGCATACTAATATGGCGTTGGATTTCTTTTCGTTAAGCGTGCCGTAAGTTTCATAAGCCAATGTAACCGGTCCCACGCTGCGGCCTGATTTCAGTTGCAGGATATCGGGTGGCTCGGCAAAAGTAAAATATTGCGTTTTGATAATACCTAAAGAATCATTGGACATAAATTAAATCAACTCCGATAAAACTTAATTCCGAATTAATGGCAAAAGTGATATAAAAAAATACAGAATAGCCGATGGGCTTTTTTTATGGCGTCATTAAGTTATCTGCAACATTCTTTCAATACAGAGCCTTGCTTTATCCATAATGTCCTGCGGTACGGTAATTTCATAAGTCATCTCTTCCAGAGACCAGAGGACTTTTTCCAGATTGGTGCGCTTCATATTTGGGCAGACCGCTTTATCGGACGCCGGATAAAAGTTTTTCCCCGGATTTTCCTTCTTCATCCGATGAATTATACCGATTTCCGTGCCGATAATAAAATCTGTCTCGGCGCTGGTTTTTACATATTTGCACATTCCCTCGGTAGAAGTGACAATATCGGCAAGAGCCGTCAATTCGGGGCTGCATTCCGGATGAACGATGACCTTAGCCTGCGGATGCAGTTGCCGGGCTCGCGAAATATGCTCGGGAATAATAGCGGCATGGGTTGGGCAATAGCCATTCCAGAGGATAAAATTATTGCCTACCTGTGCAGATACAAAGTAGGCTAAATATTTATCAGGAACAAATATAATATCCTTATGTCTGGTCAAAATATGCCGCACCATTTTTTCGGCGTTGGCGGATGTACAGCAATAATCACACTGAGCTTTTACGGCAGCGGAAGTGTTCACATAGCATAAAGAAACGGCTTGGGGATGCTTCGCTTTCAGGGCCATCAAGCTTTCCGCATCAATCATATCGGCCATTGGACAGCCGGCATTTTTGTCCGGTAATAGAACTGTTTTCTGCGGTGACAATATCTTTGCCGTTTCCGCCATAAAATGCACACCGCAAAAAACTATCACATCGGCATCAGTTTTTGCCGCTTCCATACTCAAACCCAGAGAATCACCGACAAAGTCGGCGATATCATGAATTTCCGGCAACTGGTAATTATGAGCCAGAATTACCGCATTTTTTTCCTTTTTTAATTTATTAATCTTATCAGTCATTTCCATATACAACACTCAATTAATCCTTTACATTATTGTTAATGCTGTAGCACTTTTTTTATTTTTTTCCTTCTTTATCTTAGCAAGTTCGTCAATAGTAACACTATTCAATGTCTCACGAATCTTATTTCCCAGGACACTCCAGGTATCTCTGGTCGGACAAATGGCTGCACGGTCGCATGTTGAAGGTTGTTTCACGCAGCGAACCAGACATGTCTCACCTTCCAAAGCCTCTACGATATCACACAAAGTTATTTCCCGGGGTGCTCTGGCTAATGAATATCCACCATTGGCACCGCGCAGCGAGTTAATTAAACCGGCAGCACGCAGCGGAATTACAATCAGACTCAGATATTTCCCTGATATTTCTTCGCTGGCGGCTATGTCTTTTAAAAAAAGCGATTTCTCTCCATATTCACAAGCCAGTGCCGTCATAAAGCGAACACCGTATCTTGATTTTGTGGATAATTTCATTTATTCCCCTTGATGCTTCAGGCCGTAAATTGCAACAATGATCATTAGGCACATATACTATCTAATTGGTAGTAATTAATTCAGCGGAGGTGATTTGTCAAGTATTTAATAAATGATTTAATAAATGATATTTACAATTATAACGAAAGATATTGCTTGACGTAGCAGTATTCGCCAGCCAAAATACTTCCACGTCAAGACGTATTTAATAATGAGGAGGAAAAAGATGCTGAAACATATCGTACTTTTGAAATTTAAAGAATCAGTTACTGCCGAACAAATTGCCGACCTCAAAAGGTCTCTTTTGGCATTGCCGAAAATAATAAAAGAGATAAAAGGTTATGAATGTGGCAGTGATCCCCGCCCGATAAAAACATTCGACTTTGCGCTGGTCTCAACTTTTGCCGATTTTGATGCGCTGAAACGTTACCAGATACAGCCGGACCATGTAGAAGTTTTAACTAAAGTCAGAAATTTGAGTGCTAAGATCGAAGTGGCTGATTTCGAATATTGACAGCCGGCCAACTTTAGGATCTTTCTTCTCTAATGTTTTTACTGGTATACTTTTTTCCAAGAAACAATTGCTTTTTTCAAGGAAGCAGCAATGCAGGGTTCCTGTCGATACCATCCCTGGTATTGTTATTTTTGGGATTCAAAGTTCTAGAATAAATAATCAGTTTATCGCCCGGCGCCAATTTTTTACCACTGGTGATTCCATTCCAGATCATTATTGCTTTCACCGGTACGTTAAAACGGGCGGCGACATTGGATAAATTATCACCCTTTTTAATTGTATAAACACTTTCTTTTTTCTCGGCATACCATTGTTGTAAAAGATTATCGTAACGTTCGGCAAAGCCCGTGGCCGATCCTTTGGGAATTAAAATCTGATGTTTTCCCGCTGGAATATTATAGTTTTTAATATGAGGGTTAATATCTTTGATGAATTTGAAATAAGTCTTTGCCGCTTGAGCAACTAAATAAATGGGTATGGGCTGATTGCTCGATATTTCTACCTGGTCAAATTGCCCAGATTGATAAAGATCTTCTTTAGAAAGAAAATAACCATACTTTTTGGGATTAGACATTATTGTTTTTGCCGACAAAATTCGAAAGATGTATCGTTGTGTTTCCTGAGGTAGATAAAGTTGATAGTAGTTATTTACTTTTTGAACTAACATTTCGGCCCTCAGGCCTTCCTCGCCCATATTGTAAGCAGCCGCCGCCAGAGTCCACGAACCAAAAAGTGCATAAAGATCTTTGAGGTAAGCTGTTGCTGCTTCCGTTGATGTAAAGAAGTTGCGGCGTTCATCAATATCGGAATTAATTTCCATACCGTATCTGGTACCGGTGCCTTCAATAAACTGCCAATAGCCAACTGCTCCCTTATTGGAAGTGGCCAGGGGCTTCAAGGCACTTTCGGCAATAACAATGTATTTCAGATCATCGGGCATGGATTTGTTTTTCAATACTTTTTCAATATGAGGAAAATAACGGTTGGCACGTTTTAACCATAATATTACATCATCATTATTATCCAGGGCATAGAGCAATTCTCTCTCCAGTCTTTCTTTTATCTCGGATTCATTTAAAGGAACCGGCTCACTGCAGAAGGTCAGCGGCTTGTCAATTTTGAGGCCATTGATCAGCGCTTGTCCAACAGATGATTCTGCATTTAATAGAGAATGCTGGGCACCGGCACTGACAGTAAAAAAGATGAAAGTTGAGAAGATAAAACATATAATAATATATTTATATTTCAAAGCTGACACTCCCAATTCATTGTCTTTTAGTATTATCCGAAATAAGCAAAAAATAATTCCAGTGATTTACCGGTTTTGTCGAATATTACAGGCTAACATTTCCGGCAATTTGATTTCGGGATGATGGTAGCGTTTTTTCGTAGCGGTATTTTTCCCATATTGAATTGCTTCTTCCGGACACCACTGGATACAGGCCAGGCATTGCTCACAATGATGATGCCATGTGGGCTTGCCGTCGGACATTATGATATTCTTAGTGGGGCAAATTTTTTCACAAATTTTACAGCCTGAACATTTCGCATCAACCCAGAATGATTTGTCCATCCCGGGAATTCGCGGGGAGCCCATTTTGTAGAGCGCGGAAAAGAATACATTCTGCCATGAAGGACCCTTTTCCGGAGTTCTTGCTTCTTTGGCGCGAACAAGTTCTGAAATAAACTTAATTTTATTTAAGGAATCAGAAAACCGTTCTTGTTGTTTTTCCAGGGCAATAGCGCCGCCCCAGGGAATATAGTTGCTGGGCAGACAAATGGAAAAACCCGCAGAAAGATTAATCTCTTTTTCCTGGAGCATTTTTTTTAATTGAACCAGGGTTGCTGCAACCTGTCCGGCGTTTACAGCCAGGGCAAAATAGTATTTTGCGTGATCGGCAGACAGTCTCCGGACAAAATCAATGACATGCAGTGGCAAACCCCACATATGCACGGGGAAAATGAGACCAACACGTTCGGCATTTAAAGAGATGATTGATTCCTTCTTGGAAGTCATAGGAATCAACTCGGTATTGCCCAAAAGCCGGGCTAAGTTTTTTGCCGTCCACAGGGAATTACCCGTTCCTGAATAGAAATAAATTGCATTATCCATTATAAATCCACTTACCCCACTTTTTGCGGCGGGAGGTTAACTTATTAAGGCTTGATCTTTAAGATTCTGTTGTACATATTTTCAGAAAATCCATAGATCTGATTTTTGTCGGAGATGACAAAAGGGACATCATCGCTGCCGTCAATCGTTTTTCTTTTTTGGGCTGCTTCTTTATTGGTATCCATATTATATTCGGTAAAAGGTATGTTTTTTGATTTCAGGAATTCGCGCGCCTTATCACAATCAATGCAGGAATTTTTTGTATAAAGGATGACGTCAGGATCCTTCTTTTGTCCAACCTTTGATCTTCCCTGCTCTTCTTCACTTTGGATGGCGGAATCGTATTTATGAACCTGAATCTTTTTACCGGATTTAGCCGGAGGAGGGTAGTCGGTAATGTGCATATTGCCGTTTTCATCTTCCCATTTGTAAAAGTCGGCCTGAGCCATTCCACAAAAAATGAAAAAAAAAGCTGTAAGTAATAAA
Source organism: Deltaproteobacteria bacterium (assembly GCA_025361065.1). Classification (GTDB taxonomy): domain Bacteria; phylum Desulfobacterota; class Syntrophia; order Syntrophales; family Smithellaceae; genus MVRV01. The sequence goes on along the minus strand of JANYAY010000162.1, from coordinate 7,395 downwards.
ATATGTTTAGTCAAAATTATGCCCTCTCGATAACACTGCTTTGTTAAGGGTTAATCTTCTTTTTCTTAACATTTTTTGCCTTTGCCGGGGCTGTCGATGCGGCCGGTGCTGTCTTCATGACTTGTTCTTCCGCATACAGGCGGACGCCCGGAATGGCCAGATCAAATTCCTGCCAGGTTTGAGATCTTCCACTGGGGTAATAAATAAAGGGATGAAGATTTATCTTTATGGTTCTTACGTTTGCCGGAATATTGGCAAAAATAAGATCCATGGTTACTGATGTCTGCGGCTGGATTGTAATACCTCGGCCACGGCTGTCTATGTCATACATCAATGTTGTTTTAGTATCCGAAATGATGGAGGCCTGTGCAGGTTCATAATATTTCCCGGATTCATCATAAATCTTTGATTTAGGCCATCTGCCAAAACGCTCATCATAAAAAGCGACAGACCGTACTTCCGCATCCGTGTTAATAACTTCCAGCCGGAGTTGAATTCCATCTTTCGTCATTCGGACACTGCGCAGGTCAAAAAAACATCCCAGAGCACTGGCGGTGGCCAAAGGACGATAGCTGCGGTGGAAGGGTGCAGTTGGTGCTTTTTCCTGAGGCACTTCCGCTGCCGGTTTGGGCTTGGCTTTGGGTTGTGCTTCCGGGACAGCATCATCACTTCTATAAACCGGCTCTTTGGTCTTTCTTTCATACGTGGCCTGTTTTCTTATTGGCTTTTTTTCGGCAACATCTTCCAGAAGAGTCCGGACACGGAAAGCCATATTGACGCGAACGGAATCACCTTCATTAATAAAAGAGATTAATCTGACTGCAATAATCCGTGCTTCGGTTATGGACTGAGTTGAAGATTCCGCGGTAACCTGAAAATTGGTTACTTCAGTCGTCGAGCTGGAATGCTGCGTTTTAGCATCATTTTTAACTTCGGCCAGTTTATCCAGAATTGCTTCGGCGGAAGCTTCGGCCGGAGTCTGCGAACCTTTTGTTGTGGCCAGGGCCGTTTTGATTATAATTGATTCATGTGTCCGTTTCTTCTCTTGCAAGACAGACTGGGCTTCATAAAACTGTCTTTCCGTCGTATCTTTCCTCTCCCGAATCGCCGCAACATCAAGACTCAGTTTGTAATAATTTTCTTCCCGGCGTTTCAGAAGTAATTTTTGAGATTCCTTTTCTCCTTTGGCCGTTGCGATTTTCTGCTGAAGATTAGTTATTCTTCCTTGGAAAGACTTAACTTGCTCATTTAAGCCCTCCTCGGCAATTATGTTATTTTGTTTCGTATCCCTGATGAGATTGTCAACCCGGTTCAATTCGTAGTTCTTGGGATCAAACTGGTTTTGGACTAAAAATGCTTCCAAATCCTTACGGGAACTTATAATGCATACTTTATATTTTGTCGAAGGAGCAACCGGTTTTATTCTGCCGGATTTATTGTCCTGGAAAGGATAAAGCTCATAACGTTTTAGACGCAGATATGTTGTGCCTTTTTCGCCTTTTTCGAGTTCGATACGCAGAGGTTCTTCATTATTCCATTTAGCAGTGCCTTCCTCCGTTGCCCTGATAAAATCAAAAGCTGTGATGTTGTTGATAACTTTAGTGAAGGACTGGATATAAGTTCCCATATATTGAGCGATTAATGGTGCCGAAGCTTTGTCTGCAGTACTTTCCAGATTATGGGCGCTGTCTTTAAAGCCCCGAGTGTAAATGACACTCACCAGCAGTTCGCCCTGTTTTTCTGATTGGAGCCATCGTTTAAGTGAATCCTTTTGGGTTTTGATATCCTGGTCGAAGCGATCAATTTGTGAATCCAGATTTTCATTGGTGGCACGAATTGTCTTGATGCCTTTGGCTGATTCATCAAGCTCGGTGGAAGCAGTCTGAAATTGTGTTGTAACATCGTCTCTTTTTTTCTTGGTGCGAATAAATTCTTTGTTGGCGGCAATGATCGAGTTTTTGTAATCGGAATCTTCTCTCTCTTTTTCTTCTTCCACTGCCTTGAGGTTTACTTTTTCTTCACGGGCAGTGGAAAAGCCTTCACGATTATCCACTTCGGAACGGATTATCTCCCGAACTGTATCGCGGGAATCAGTAGAAAGTGAAACCCAGCGCAGTACGGGAGGAGCTGCATATGCAAAAGCCGTTATAAAAATTATAATCAGCGGCAGAAAGATTTTATATTTAAACATAAAGTTACCTCTATGAGACCATTCAATAACAGGAAACAATTCTAAATTTCGATAAAACTTACTTTAAACACTTGTACTTGTCAATTTTTTTTAGATTATTTTAATCCCGCTCACGCGGGAGGAGCGTAAATTCTCGTGAGCTCGCTCGCGATATATGACGTTCATTTCATGCCTCGACAGCTTGCGGCGAGGTGTTTGATTGATTTCTCAACCTGCTGCTTCTGCGTCTTGACTCCAATAAAATTTTACAGCAAGGTACAAAAGGGGAGGTGCGGCGAGACCAGGAAATGTCGGCGGTTCAATTCTGCTTCGTTTTGCCAAAAAAAGGGGTTGCAGTTTATCTTCTGCAACCCCTTTTCCTTTTTTTGTCTAGGTATCAACCGGCAAGCCGCTTGCTCTTACCATGCTTTCTTTGGAGCAGGCAATGCCCGATGATAGAACGGGAATACTTTTTCTTCGGTATCGGATCCCATCATACTGTCAACGCACAGAGTAGTACTCAAAGCGGCGGCATCTACACCGCAACCCCACAGGCGTTTACCATACTGGTCACCGGCAAAATACAGACCTTCGATATCCGGTGATTTTACATCAATTCTGTCTTGTCCGATCGGCTGAATCCAGGCGAAGGCATGGTCAGTGCACATCCAGAGCATATATTCCATTTCACTGGTCCATTTTTTGGCTCCGAAAGTTCTCTTCCACCAATTTTCATTCCATTCGACAACTCTTTGAACCTTTTGCGGAGTTCTCATTTCCTCGTGGGTCATGGCGGTGGAGAAGATCCAGCCGTGTTTACCGGCAGGTGCGGAACCGGTTTCTTTAGTTAGATCGGGATTGGAGTTGCTGCCATCGGCGCAATTGGCCAGATTCCATAACACCATGTCGATACATCCGCTGTATCCTTCTTCGGCTCCAATGACATCCGGCATGTAAATAAAGCTTCTCTCTTCGATGCCCTTTTCTTTCCATACATCGGATTTCATGTTGCCATAACCGGTAATCATGCCGGCACCCCAGAATTTGTTCTGAACAGTGTCAACAACATCATGTGAGAAATAACGAGGATGAATTACATTAAGCATCTGCTTAGCAGGAATGTTGCAAATTACTTTTTCGGCTAATACTGTTTCGATGCCTTTAGTAGTCTGGTATGTAACTCCCTTAACTACGCCTTTATCAATATTAACTTCAATAACGGGGGAATTTCTGAGGACCTCGCCGCCGTTTTCTTTTATTACATTTTCCATCAATAAAGCAAAAGAGATGGTGCCGGGATTGGCGACCGTTGCGCAGGAGCCCTCAACCAGATTCATTTTGATAGGAGACGCGGCAGCCATGTGTCCCAGAACATCGGGCGCCGGAGTCAGACGGAGATCAGCCTGCCCTGTTTGGGAGGCCGCCAGAACTTTGATATAGTCGTATGCCTCCTTATGAACATTTCTAGCCTGAAGCCATTGTTCAAAAGACATATGCGCGGTTTGCGCTATATCCTGCAAAGTCATTGTGGCCATGTCTCGCAAGGCTATCATGGTTGAACGGAATCCTTGCTCGCTCATCCACTTGTAAGGTTCCCCTTTGCCTACCTGATAAGCCTTGTTGCCTTTTTTGTAGTCAACAAAAGCAAACCCGACATTGCAGGGCATATCGACCGGTTTTTCCAGGTAGTTCATAAGCATGCGGATCTTGCCTTTATTGCCCCAGAACAGACCGTGGCCGGTGTCGATGGTATATCCGTCAAACAGTCCGTCTTTGAAGCATGTTTCCAGGTCCGGTGTGCATTTAGGTATCCAGGCTCCGGCCAGTGCCAGCGCGCGTCTGAAACCATTGGCATCCAGTTCCACGCCGTCTATGTATACCTTGTTTCCCTTGCCGACGAAGGACGCAAGACGCCCGCCGATAAAGGGGTTTCTCTCCAGTACCAGCACCTTCTGTTTGAAATCTCTGGCGAGGATGGCCGCCGTTCCCAAACCGGCAACACCAGCTCCGATTACCACCACGTCATACTTTTTTGTCATAATTGCTCTCCTTAAGTTGTTTTTAAAACTGAAAAGAACGATTCATCATCGATATCCTTCGCCCTATCCCTTCCGGAAAGGGTTCCAAGGGTTAACGCGCTGGTAATAGTATGCATAATAAATGCCAAGCAACAATACGGAGAATGTAGTGTTATTTCAGATTATTGGCCTCTTGGCTCTGAATAATATCCTGCTGATCGCACAACATGTCGTTTCTGAACAATCAATATGCTGCGCGAACGTCCCTTTCCGAGAATACTTCGTCCCGATCCTATTGCATCCAATAAGAGGTATTGTTACCCAAAATCAATTTTCGCAGGTCATAAATCTTATGCCGGGATAACGAAATTGCCGGGAAAAACGATCTAGGGGAGACTTATTCTCCGGTTCCCTCGCGGATATTTAATATAAGGCCTGATCTTCTGATTAATATTTTTTCCCGTACCGTCATAGTTCAGTGTGAGAATGGGGATACCGGTGAATTCTTCAATACGCTGGGACATCGCTTCAGTTATCAGACCGGCACAGCAAAAAGCAGGGTTGGTTTGGACAAACAGAGAAATATCGGGATGATGCTTGATTAGTGCTGTAATCTTAATCAAGTTGTCCACAGATTCACCGCAATGCTGTACTTTAACTGCAAAGTTGTCATAAATGTCCTTATAATCAAAATCAGTACCGAGAGAAGTCCCCTGGAGAAGTTCGTTAAATAATTTATAATAGCTTTTTTCCAATTGGTTGACTAAAGCAATAATGGTTCTGGTAAATAGTACATCCATATATTCGCCTTCATAAAACCAGCGTCGAATGTACGGGTCGGCAACCAGTTTGGCAAACTCATTAAATGGCGTCGTTATAACTTCCCCGCCATATTCTTCAATGCAATGGATGAGATTCTGATTAAAGACATCGTTATCACGGGCATATAAATCTCCGAAGATGGCTACTTTGGGGCGTTTTACCGGAATTGTTTCAATTTTTTTAAACATGCCGATAACTTTTGCTAAATCATCATCCTTGTTTCTGCCGCCGAGTAAAGTATTGTAAAAAATGTTGAGGGCCTCGGCAATAGCCTTATCTGTAATGCCCTTTTCCTTTTCATAGGGACGGATTTTACAGCCGATCTTGCGCAGCATACCGCCAAACATATGGGCAAAGTAAGCTTCAATCGAAGCCTGCAAAGAGATATCACTCATACTGAGATTGCCTACATAAACATCTACTTTATCCATGCCGTTGCCCGTTGCCTCCATTATTCCGGAAATCAGCTGGGGATACATTCTAATATTGCAGGCGACATGACTTTCAAAGCACCAGACGGCAGTCTGCGCCGGATCAAGAAAGTTATCTTCGATGTAATCTATATAGCTCTGGGCAATTAGATTGACGGGAATACATTGTCCTTTGTTTGTTCGCAGCCCGAGTTGAATTGTTTTTTCCGTGAGTGGTACCATCCGGGCATCGACGCCTTCTTTAATAAAGACAGCTTCGATCAGTTTGGCATTGAGTGGATCGAAGCAGGGAAAGAGCAAAGTTTTATCTTTGATTTTTGTTACACTTGCAGAATTGAGCGATAAAAAGTGAGCATGTTTAGTGCGCGGTGATTTATCCGTATAATGATTGCGAAATGATTGGACAGCCGCTTCGATCCTTGTTTCGTAGCCCACTTTGGAATCATGTTCGTCCAGTTCGAGAATCAGGTAGGGCTTGCCGTATTTATCCATGATCCGTTTGAAATATTCAATGGTGAAAGAATCCGGACTGCATTTGAATGATGTTATATAAACAGGATATATTCCCGGAGTACGCGCCGCAAAAAGTGCTGCTTTGAGAATTTTGGCCGCATAATTCCAGTGCAGCCTCGCCAGCAGCGGATCAATTTCTGCCATATCCTGCCGGTGATAGGGCAGCATATCCTGATAAAATGCTTTAATATTAAGATTACCGAAGATATCAGGAATTCCTTTATTCATTGTATTCTGGAGAATCGAGTAGGGCCTGCCGAGCAGTACTACGTTGATATCATTACTGCCGATCATTTCGCGCTCGTAGATATTGAGCAGGTTATCGCTTCTCTCATTATAGAAAGACAGCGCTGCTTCATAGGCGTTAAAAATTTCCCAATAGCCGGTGGTTAAAATCGGTTTAAGCATTGTGAACAATTCGATTTTGGAGGTGAAGGAACGATGCTCGATAACAGGCATGATGGCTTTATTTTTTAAATGCAGGCTTTTGATTCCGGCGGCGAGTGTTGCCGCAAACTGGGTATAATAACAGTAGTATCGATAAGCTTCCTGTTTCGGTTCCCGGGATTCCAGGTAAACAGGCAGAAAAATGTAATCACATTTATCTGCCAGATATTGCACATGGCCGAAGAAGGCATTCATCGGGGCGCAGAATTCGGCACCCGCAAGCTTTTTGCCGGACTTAATCGCATTCTTAAAATTATCACCGGTGATTGTTTCTACGCCGAGGGTTTGGAAGAAATGTTTCCAGAGCGGCATTTCCTCCGCCAGATAAAGCGCATGGGGAATGCCGATTTTTAGCGGTGATTTAATCCGGGCATGTTTTTTTGATACCTGAAAAACCTTGTTCCTCTCTTTGAGCAGATCATATTGTTTTTTTGTCGGTCCGACGTATTGTTTGGTATCATAGTCACGCCCGCAAAGAAAACCGAAGGCAACCACATCGCCCTGGACAGTTACTTTATTTATCTTGCAGTTGTTGTTGCAGAGCTCGCAGACTTCATTTTGGACCGGGATTGCTTCTTTATGTAAAGCAAGTCCGCGAAATGAAGAGTTCTTTACTTTATTTTCCGCGAGGATCAATGCGCTGCCCAGGGCGCCGGTTAAATGGCAGAATGGGGATACGAAGATTGGTTTTTTCAGCCGATGTTCAAAGGCGGCAACAAGCGCTTTGTTGCGGGCGGTGGCTCCCTGGAAGCAGATTCGTGTACCGATATTGGCTTCAACTGCGACCTTAGCCAGATAATTTTCACAGACCGAATGCAGAACGCTGGCCAGTACTTCATCAATGGTGTATCCTTCGGTAAGGTAATTGTTGATATCCCGTTCCATGAAAACTGTGCAGCGATCGCTGGAGATGGGAGAGGGTGTATTGAGGGCGCGATCGGCATATTCAGTAAGTCGTACACCCAGCTTCAAGGCCTGTTCTTCAATGAAGCTG
>JANYAY010000069.1 GCA_025361065.1 Deltaproteobacteria bacterium | reverse complement strand
CAGTTACCTTTGGCTACCGAAATCGGGCATAATCTCGGAGGAGGACTTTCACCTCCTAAATCGCGCCTGCTCCCAGGCGCACTCATGCCGGTGAAAACCGGCATCCAGACGTCGTCCCGACGAAAGAGACTGTGTCGCAATTGACAGATGCTGATTGCAGTCTATTCGTAATGTCCCCCGCTGGCGGGGGCAAGGAGGTGGACTAAGGAGTGCCAATGTGTAAATTATTAATATTACAGCCACTTCAAAAACATCCACCCCCTTGCCCCCGCCAGCGGGGGACATTACGAATAGACGGCAATCAGCATCTGTCAATTGCGACACAGTCTCTTTCGTCGGGACAACGTCTGGATGCCGATTTTCATCAGCATGACACTATTGATAGCACTTTTGCTATTGCGACACAGTCTCGAAAGCCGGAATCCGGATATTTCAAAGACTTACAAAACGCTGGACACCGGTTTTCATAACCTAAAGGTCACAAGACCGGTGTGACGGCATTTTTACGAGACCATCAATCTTTACTTATCTATTAAATTCAGGAACTGTTCGACGAGGTAGGGATTAAAAGAGGAACCGCTCTCACTCGTGAGAATATGTTTGACCTTGTTAAGCGGCACGGGATCCGGCCGGTACGGCCTTGTCGTGCGCAGGGCGTCATATACGTCGGTGATGGAAATCATCTGACTGACGATATTCTGTTCCCATCCCCCCTTAACGCGGGGATAACCGGTGCCGTTATATTTCATGTGATGCTCCATGGCGGCAAGAACGGCAATGTTGGGTATATTTGCCTGCTCCATCAAATTGAAAGCTCCCTTGGTCGAATGCGTTTCCATCACGGTCCGTTCGTCAGAGGTAAGAGGGCCCGGTTTGGACAGAATTTCCTCCGGTGTTGTAACCTTTCCCACATCATGGAGAATGGCTGACACTCCGATATTATTGAGGTAAGATCCTTTAAATCCGAGATATTCGGCTAAAAACAGGGTCAGGATGCCGACATTGGCCGTGTGGGTGAATGTGTATTCATCGTTCGATTTGGTTTCCGCAAGTAGCCGCAGGGGATTGGCCTCCCGATGAATGTTGTCCATGAAATGACGGACAATCTCATCTGTGTCCTCCAAATTGATTTTTTCCCCGTCCAGGGTGTTCTGATAGATGTTGTTGATCCTGTCCTCGGTTGTCTGCACCTGAGCGTCATAGGTTGTGTCAATCTCGTCTGCCGGAGAATCGTCATGGTCCGGATCCTGCTCGTCATGGTCCTTGATCCGGAGTTTTCCAAACTTGATATATTGTGAGGAACGCATGGCCGCAAGACTTGCCGAAGAAAGGTTTCTGACAAATTCCTCCAGTTGGGCAAAGGAAAGACCTCTGACGAAAGTCACCCGATCTATCAAATGATCCCTCATGATTTGAATAAAAGCCGTTTTACCGGAGTCCAGAATGATCAGGGGCCGCTTGTCGACCATGAGGGTATCACCGATCAGAATAATGGTTATTTCTCCTTTTACTTCCAGCAGTTCGCCTAGCAGGTTATATGTCTTGCGGATAAAGGAAAGAACCTGGGGATGGTCATTCGGATAGATACCGGCATTTTCGACTGCCGCCGTGAAGGAAGTCACCACCCTGCTCATTAATTTTTGCAACTCATTAAAATCCATTGCCTATTCCTTGCTGTTTAAAATCTTTGCCGCTAGAGTCCTGATCTCTTCGTTGCGCGATTTATTCCCTTTTTGCAGAAGTTTCAGGATCTGATTTTTCGGGAAATGTTGGAGATTCCGGTAGAGTGCCACTTTTGTCCGGGAAAGATATTTCGGGGACAACGAGAACCATGTTGTCACAATCCTCTCCAAATAAGGGATGACCGCCGGATGCCCTGATTTTGCCAGTTCGCCGACAATCCATTCGTTGAGTATGGCATCTTCCTCGCGAATGATAATTGTCTTGATCAGGGACGTCAAATCCGGGAGCAAATCTCCGACCCGGTAACGGCAGGCCAGGCCCACAGCTTCCAAAACCACGGCCTGATTTTCCGCCTGCAAACTGCTCCGCAAAAGCTCGATGACGGCCGGATCAGCGAATTGAATAAGCGTGTTGATGATTTCTCTCTTCACCGCCCAATTTTCATGATCAAAGAGATTTGTCAACGATGACGCAACGGATCTGTCATCCATTTCACGGATGAACATCAGCAAACGGATGATCGTTGGGGAATCCTGCTTGGGAAGCCGCTTTAGAGCCTCCTCGGTCGCATTTCTCCCAAACCCCTTCATGATCAAGGTGATTGTTTTCAACAAAGGCACCTTAGGATTAAGGTAGAGATCGAACAGCCAGAGGAGATTCTGAACGCCGCTGGAGATTAGGAATTTCGTCAAAAGGGTGGGATCATAAGTTTCCTGGAGGATAATTGGGGAAACAGACTTGGCGATGATTTCTTTCTCCGACAGAGATTGCAGAATGGACAGGGCTTTTTGCCGGATGGTTTCGCTGGGTTTTTCCTGCGAATGACGGCGCAGGGTCTCCATAACAGTTATCAGGAAAGCGAATTGACCTGCCTTGAGAAGCTCCGGTATAGATTTCATCAGTTTCCGGGAACAGGCCAGATAGTCCTCTTCGGCGATCTCCTGGTCCATGATAGAATGGATCAGGAGACAGATCCGGATATCTACATATTCAGCGGCGAGGGTAGGCAAATACTCCTGGACAGGAAATGCGGATTCATCATGATCTTTGTCAAAGACGGATTTATCCGTTGCCTTTTTCAATAACCGGTCATACTCCTGGGGGACATATTTCTCATATTGCTCGCGCTGGAGAAGAGTTTCCATATCTTTGTAGGAGAAGTCTTCATCCTTGACAAGATCAGGTGAAGCCGGTGCTTCCTGGATATCCGTCATCTTCTTGAGGAGATTGATGAGAGTGGGAGATATCTGAGCACCTCCTTTGTATGTATGGCGGATAATTTCCAAGAGCATGTCGCGGGGAAAGTTCTTCATGATTCTCGAGTCTCGCGCTGTTTCCGGATAAAGAATCAGTTGCCGCTCCACGACGTTGATTAGTTTTATTTTTAGTTCGGGATGGATATTGCCGACAAGGGAGTTCACGGAGGTCAGCGTATCATTTTTTTCGGCGCCGGACTGCCGACCTTTTGTTATTTGAGAAAAATAATCACGGATCATCTTCTCATAACTGAAGACGGCTGAAGGCCAGTTCTCCCGCTGTTTGTTGAGAAAACGGACGGCCTCCGCCGGATCTATTTTTACCTGATCTTTCGGGATGCCGTCGTTTTGGCTTAGCTTCTGGGCTTCTTCTTGCAGACGGTCAAAGAATTCCTGCCAGAAATTTACATCTTTTGATTTCTCAACAACCCTGGGCTGAATGATCTCCTTCTTTTTCTCCAGGCTAAAGTGATCCGCATCGATGACCTTGACTTTAATACCGGTGATGCCGGCGCCGGCAAAGACCGACCCTATTTTACCTTGTGCCCATATATCCTCCGGTTTGGCGGAGAGAATGCGGCTGAAATTCATCAGATCTTCCTTCTTCAGGCCACGGTGTAAGGTGAAAGAGACAATGCGCAGATTGTTCAGGCTACGGGAGTAATCCCGGAAGGAGGCATTCATCTTCTCCTTATCCGTCAAGGTTTCTCCGAATGTGGTTTTATCTCCGGCAAAACCGATGAGCAAGTCGGACTTTTCCCGGAGGATCTTTTGTATTATATCAAAGGCATGATCGATGCTTTCCGTGATTTGTGAGTGGCCGGTCGGGTACATACCTATATTCATTCTGATCCGGTCCAGGGCAATAATTACCCGCAATAACTGCATTGACTCGGCTGACGAGAGGCTTATGCCCTTCTTTGCGGATCCGGCATCTTCTCCCTTCGTTTTTCCTCTGAAATCATTCATCGACACATCGGCCTCGGGAGATATAAGTTAATAAATCAAATGCTTAAATTTTTATTGCCCTCAGGCGGGTGTGATTGTAACGGGGAGGTAGATGAGTGTCAAGGAAATTCAAACGTGGAAATAGGATGGGGTCATTTATTAGTTGTTAAGAAGGGTACCGGGGCATTGACGTTCAAATCCCGGAGTATGATTTTAAAAAAAGTCCTGTCAACTCATCAATCTTTTCTCTAATATCGAGAACACCGCCTTCGCCCATACTGGATGTGATCCAGATGGTTTTTACTCTTTCTGTGGAATAAATATTGGAACCATGCAGTTGAATATTACTCTTCGTAATTTCCATCGAGACTATAAATGATTGCAAACTCTCTTTGCTTTTATCCGCAATAATCCGCAGATTGAATACAGGTCTTTCAGGAACTTTTTTCCATTCGTCCTCATTGAGGATATTGATACCCGCTTTTTGCAGCCGTGTGCTGAGCTCCTGCCGGATTGACTCTTCGGATAGACCTTGCTTTTTCAATTCGGGATTCTCAGCTTCGACAACTACCCGGAACCCTTTTATATGCCTTAATTCTTCGCCGTAGAGTATGTTCGCGGCAATAATCTTGACCTGCGTTATCATATCGAACTTGGAAATAAGATAAACCGCCCCGAGCAACAGCAGGAGAATCAATATTGTTCGATTCCTCATTGTCTGTATCCTTTCTTTGTTATTTGATGAATACCATTTATTATCCTGGTTGGCAAATATCATTTTGACGTTATCTGAATTATTCTGTCGGCCTCAGAGCATTCAGACATGCTTTACCGCGTGAGGTATTACGACCCGGAGGCCAATAAAGCTCCGGTATTTCCGGCCGGCAGTTTTCCTCTTCCATTATTTTCTAAATCCATTCTATCACTATCCAGATGATAAAAACAAAAAATCGAAGCACGATAAAGTTTTTTGCGTATTATTCCGAAAGACAATTATGTTTAATCTTATTTCCCAAACAGGTTCCACTATAAGTATCTAATTGATTTATCGGGGAAGATACTGTAAATAACAACCGCATTTTTGCCGGTCCGTCGGAGCCTGTGTTTCTGCACATATCCGGGACTGTAATATGACGGATGAGACGCCTCCTTATGTAACTGAGAGGGCGGAGCTGTATCAACACTCATAAAAAGATTTAAAAAAATAATAAACGAGAGAACTTCGTATAACTACTCTAGTCGAGAGGTTTGAACAACGGCATATTTCAGAGTAATGGAGATTTTCCCCATTTTTTCAAATATCATTTCGATTCGGGCCGATAAATCGGTTCGGCATCAGTTAAAAGAACTATGAAGAATCCATTTTTCCTCCATATACAACATCATTTATCGTGGATTACCGGTTTTTCCGTGCACCGTGAACACGCCTCCCTGCTTTATGCAGGCTTGAGTATTCTTGAAGCACGGGAGAGATTGAACGCCATCTGCCGGAACAACGCATCAAGCGCATTCTTGATCAATTTGGGAAACCTCGCCCGATACGCTTTGTTGTATAAATGGCTTAATCCGAAATATTGCTCCACGATGTACCGGACTTTGGAGATAGCTTTGTTACGATCTTTTTCATATTCAGTTAGTTCAGCTCCTGTTGTTGCCTTACGCATAATGCCGTCTTCGATTTTATTCAAGGATAGAAATTCCCGGTTCGGTTTTCCAAAATATCCTTTATCCGCGAAAACTTTTTTAATGGGCGCTTTTGTATGATAGCTGTTGGCAACACAAAAAGGAAGATAAGGACTGTCATGATGAGAAGCAGGTGTCATCTCCGTAGCCAGAACAAAGCCATAACGAGTATCTACGGCAGCATGTTCCTTGATTCCGTAGTGGGCGACATCATTTTTAACCGTCCAATCCGATTCCAGATCGCGAGAGAATTTAAGAGGATTGCCGTTTTTATCGAGCTTACCTTTTGGAGTCTGTTGCTTCAATTTTTCCTCTTCCAGTTTTTCGGATTTGAGCGGATGGGAAGCAGATTGGACCAAACGGGCGTCAATAGCTATGCCTTCGTTGATGGTAAAGCCCTTAGCAGCGAATTGTGAGAGAAGTTCATGATTGATCATGCGCAAGGTTTCTTTAGAGAATCTTCCTCTGAACCGGGAGAAGGTGGAATGATCGGGAGATGTATGGTCAAGGGAAAGTCCCAGGAACTTTTTGAAAGAAGTTCTGTCGTTGATTTGGGTTTCGAGTTCCGGGTCGGAATCGATCTTGAACCATTGCTGAAGAAGAAGGCATTTCATAAGGAGAAGAGGCGGATAGGCATCGTTTCCCTCAAAGCTCTTGCCGACTGGATAGTTTCTCAAAAGCAGGCTTTCAATTCTGGACCAGTCGACGGTAACGTTGATCAGTTCCATTCTTTTGATAGCCCGGTTCTTTTCCATGGAGTTAAAAAGGGATATATCGGCGAAGGTGAAGTTGGTTTTCATATTTTTGAAGCCCATAGTTCCTCCAAAATGTTTTATTTGAAGGAATTCTGCCAAAAAAACAGGGGCTTGTCAAGACATATATATAATAATATCAATATATTATCTTTTATGACCACAAATTTGCAACAGAGAATCAGGGGTAAATAACTGGTAATGCATATTGATAATCAAGCGAGTTGTGCAAAGGTCTCGACACAGTCTCGAAAGTCGGGAACCAGAATATTTGATTCCAATACTGGATACCAGCCTTCGAGACTGTGTCGCAAATTAACGTTTCGTTATTCCGTCCGGCATACGCCGGATTATATTCCAGGGAAGCGCGACGAAGATCCTGCCCCGTACTCGATACGGGGGAATCCAGTAACTTTGAACTGGTTCCCGACTTTCGTCGGGACGACGTCTGGATGCCGATTTTCATCGGCATGACACTATTGATAGCTCTTTTGCTATTATGACACAGTCTCCTGCGCCGGTATGACAAAATTGATGGATTGGCCTGGTTGTGCAAAGGTCTCGAGTCGTTGGCAAAATTATTTTTCTTCTTTTCGGACCACTCATCAGGCATGGGGCATACTCGATAACAGGTCTCATAAATATTACCGGGTCAGGTTAATTTTATGCTCCCGGTGCGGATCACCGGCGACAATCAGGCGCCGTAAATCAAACTGGTTTTCTTCTTGATTACGTTCCTTGTATCAACAATGGGGATACCGAATGAGGTGAAGTCGATCTTCGAGTATTCATCATGAGCCGTGGCAATAAGGAGTAGATCGTATTTCTTTGTAATCTTGACAGATTTCCGACCGGCGAATTTGGCATATTCCCGGGTGAGTCTTATTGCCGGGATATAGGGATCGTTGTAGGAGACGCTGGCCCCCATTTCTTCGAGCTTTTCCATAAGACGATAAGATGGAGACTCTCTGTCGTCATCTACATTGGCTTTGTAGGCAAGCCCCAACATGAGGATTTTTGTGCCTTTGACGGGTTTGCCGGCATTATTCAATGCCTCGGCAACCTTGGAAACCACATAATCGGGCATATTGGTATTGATTTCACCGGCAAGTTCGATAAAGCGGGTGACAAACTCGTACTCGCGTGCCTTCCATGTGAGATAAAAGGGATCAATGGGGATGCAATGCCCTCCCAAGCCCGGACCCGGATAGAAGGCCTGATATCCGAAAGGTTTTGTCTTGGCCGCTTCGATGACTTCCCAGACATCTATTCCCATCTTATCGAATAATACTTTCAGCTCGTTAACCAGGGCGATGTTGACTGAACGGTATATATTCTCCAGAAGTTTGGCCGATTCGGCAACTTTGGTTGATGAGACTGGTACTGTTTTCTCGACGATATTGCTGTACAAGGCGACGGCGGCTTCCAGGCACTGCGGAGTGAATCCGCCCACAACTTTGGGTATGGTCTTGACACTGAAGTCTTTGTTGTTCGGATCTTCGCGCTCCGGTGAAAAAGCCAGATGGAAATCGCTGCCGGCCCTCCGCCCTTTTTCTTCGAGGATCTTGCGCATATCCCCATCTGTCGTACCCGGATAGGTTGTGGATTCCAGAATGATGAGTTGTCCTTTTCCCATGTTTTCGGCAATGGAACGGGCTGTGTTGAAGACATAACGCATATCCGGTTCACGATTTTTGTTGAGCGGCGTCGGAACGCAGATGATGATGCAATTCATTTTCCGCAACAGCGAAAAATCGCCGGTGGGTAGAAAACTATCCTTAAAATCATTTGTCAGAATCGCTGCATTGATATGCTTAATATAGCTTTTCCCCTGCTTGAGCAGGGCAACCTTTTCCTTATCGACGTCAAAACCTGTAACATTAAATCCGGCCCGGCAGAATTCTATTACAAGAGGCAGACCGACATAACCGAGACCAATAACGGCAACCTTTGCTGATTTATTCTTGATTTTGTCGATGAGTGTCATATTTTTCCTCCGAATGATTTTATCTTTAACGGTTTAAAGCGTTTGAAACCTTTGCACAACTGCATAAAACCATCAATTTTGTCATACCGGCAAAGGAGACTGTGTCATAATAGCAAAAGAGCTATCAATAGTGTCATGCCGATGAAAATCGGCATCCAGACGTCGTCCCGACGAAAGTCGGGAAC
>JANYAY010000027.1 GCA_025361065.1 Deltaproteobacteria bacterium | reverse complement strand
GTTGTAAATTTTCTTGAATTCGGTAGCTTCCGTATCCGCAGTTCCGGTCATGCCGGAAAGCTTTTTATACATGCGAAAATAATTCTGGAACGTAATGGAAGCCAGAGTTTGATTCTCGCGTTCTATTTTTACTTTTTCCTTAGCTTCCAGGGCTTGATGCAGGCCGTCGCTGTAACGTCTTCCCGGCATTACTCTGCCGGTAAATTCATCTACGATAATAACCTCTCCGTCTTTAACAAGATAATCCACATCACGCCGGAACAATGTATGCGCTTTGAGAGCCTGATTAACGTGGTGAACAATTTCAATATTACGCGGTTCATAAAGATTTTGTACATTCAAATATCCTTCAACATGGGCCACACCCTCTTCCGTTAAAACAACAGTGCGGCTTTTTTCATCAATTGTAAAATCATGATCTTTTTTTAATCGCGGTATTATCTGATTTATTTTATAGTATTTATCGGTTGACTCTTCCGACGGTCCGGAAATAATCAAGGGCGTGCGGGCCTCATCGATCAAAATGCTGTCCACTTCGTCAACAATTGCATAATTAAACTCACGCTGGACATACTCTTCCAGACTGAATTTCATATTATCCCGTAAGTAATCAAACCCGAATTCGTTATTTGTTCCATAAGTAATATCGGCGCCGTATGCTTCTCTTCTCTCATCATCATCCAGCCCGTGGACAATAACTCCAACGCTTAATCCCAGGAAATTGTAAATCGGCCCCATCCAGGCGGAATCTCTTTTTGCCAGATAATCGTTGACTGTAATAACATGACAGCCCTTACCGCCCAGAGCATTAAGGTATAAAGGCATAGTGGCAGCAAGTGTTTTCCCCTCGCCTGTTTTCATTTCAGCTATCTTGCCTTCATGCAAAACTATGCCGCCGATTACTTGTGCATCAAAAGGACGCATCAAAAGGGTCCGCCTTGAAGCTTCCCGGGCTACGGCAAAGGCCTCCGTAAGAATATCATCAAGGGTTAAACCTTTTATTAATTTTTCTCTAAAATATGGGGTTTTCGCACGGAGTTCGGCATCATTCAATGATGTCATTATTGGCTCATAATTATTAACTTCATTCAAAAGAACCGATAAGCGCTTTAATTCCCGATCGTTTTTTGTTCCAACAATTTTTCTCAGAATATTATCGAGCATTAATCACCTTCAAAAAAAAACCGGTAATGTTACCGGTGAATTTAACAGCATTTTCAAAATTAAAATTTGAAGTATTCTTCCCAGGTCAAAACTTCTCAGTACTACCGGCATTGATTATGGTTTGTGTTCCTGATCAATCGATCAGTTTAAATATCTCCGGGGATTGACAGGAACATTGTTTATGTAAACAGCATAGTGGAGATGTGAACCGGTGCTACGACCGGAATCCCCAACATATCCGATCAAATCACCTCTTTTAATCCGGGTGCCCTGTTTAACTCCAATCTTGGACAGATGAGCATATGCGGTAGCAAAACCACGGCCATGATCAATTTTAACAATATTACCGTCGTCAGTACGATATGCCGCTTCCACTACAAGGCCATCAGCTGCAGCTACCACCTCTTTACCCATTCTGGTTGCAATATCCAAACCTTTATGTAACTCAGCCCCGGAACTGAAAGGCGATTCCCTTGTGCCGAACTCCGAAGTTACCCAGCCCTTGACCGGCCAGATCGTGGGAGTGGAAGCAAGCAGAGACTTCTGCTCACGCAAAAAACCCAATAATTCGATAAAACTTTTTTCCCTGATATTGGCATCATCATTTAACTTGCTGACACCTTTACGCATTTCATTAATTAATTTGTCCTGATCCTGGTTGACCAGGTCAGTCATCCTGGCATTTTCACTACTTGATCCACCTATGCCCAAGGGTAATTTCTTATCTCTTCCCGTTTGATAATTAGCTAATATTCTTAATTTTTTATCAAATTGCTGGAGCTTTTCCATCCGGTCGGCAAATTCATCAACTTTAAATGATAAATCTTGAATTTGTTGAGATTGTTCTTTGGTTTGTGTTCTGAGCCTGGCGAGTTCAACCATATCCCTTTTAATACTGGCATAATCATAAATAATATAAAGAGTTAAGAGAACCGCAAAAACTGAACCGATGAACAAACCACGCACTAAAGCTCGGGAAAGAGATAATTTTTTTACTGCGCTCTTCCTCCGTGGAATAATCATTAATGTAAAGAAATTATCCGGCATTATTTTCCTTACTAATTTTACATCATTTAGAATAGCTGCTAAGTTTGCTCAATTACCACATAAAAATCTGAAAAGTCAAGAACTACATATTGCAATTATGCCTTTGTAATCGTCATTAAAGAATCACCAAGTTCGACTTTATCACCAGGAGAAACCATAACTTCACTGACTTTACCATTTATCTCCGCAATGACGTTTGTCAGCATTTTCATCGCTTCCAGCACGATCAGAACTTCACCTGCCGAAACTTCATCTCCTTCCGCAACGGGAATCTCATTAACTGTTCCCATCATTTGAGAACGTACATCGCCCACTTTAGCCAGATCGTTTAGTTCCTTGACGGATATCGAGATTTTCTTCTTCAGCTGGTCGCCGGAACCTTTCCTGCCTTCACCATCTTGTTCCATTTCCGTATAGATTGGCTCCGGGTGATGATCTACATTGAAATAAGTTACTGCATCACCGGTCTTTGTTTTTCGTTGCGGTCCTATTTCGATTGCATGTAATTTCCCGTAAGCATCGGTAATTTCAAATTTTTCCCCTAAACTGAAACCGCCTTTTTTAAACCATATCTGGGGAGGCAATACCCATGTTTTCCCGTATTTAGCCTCAAATTTAAAAAAGTTTACAGCATCATTGGGATGTTGCAAATATAAAACAATTTCGTCTTCTGTTGCCTCCCGCCCCAGTCGCCGCTCCAGAACCTTCTTTTCGACCTCAAGATCAATATTCTCTATTTTTTGGTAGCAGTAATTGCAGTTTACATATTCTTGCCAATCAGTTCCGAACACTGCTTTATAAATTTCATCGGAAGGTTTGTAAAAAGGAAGCTCGCCATATCTTCCCAGCATTAAATTTTTCAAATCATCGCTGGCATCTTTATAGCGCACGCCTTTTAACACATTATTTACTGCTGTTGTCCAAAGAATTTGCGAACCGGGAGTAACACTCCACCAGTTGCCCAATTCCATCTGAACACGCGGCAATTCTTTCTGGAGAATCTCCGGCATACGGGACAAAAAACCACCTTTTACGGCTTGTTCAAAGCTTGATCCGGTTGCTCCACCGGGAAGTTTGTGCACCTGTACAGTCGGATCAAAACCAAAAAACTGCGATTCAAAATCGCGGTAATATTCTCTCTGGGGACGTAAAAGATTCGAAGCGTCAACAACCGCTTGCCTGTTTAAGCCAACGGCTGTAAATCCGTATTCTTCCAGTGTGTCAACCACGGTAATAATAGGCGGGGGACCAAAGAATCCGGTAAAAGCATGATCACTGGCATCAACAATCTTCGCGCCGTTAAGAACAGCTTCAATTATTCTCCCCACATCATTACCATCAGAATTATGCCCATGATAATGAATCAGCAATCCCGGATATTTGTCTAATATACTCTTAACCAACTGTCCGATACGGCGTGGTGTTCCCAAACCACCGTGATTCTTAATACAAAGGATTATATCCTCGCCGGTAACAGTCAGGATATCGCCGACTTTTTTCACATAATATTCATCAGTATGCTCAGGACCCGTAGAAAAGCAGATGCAAGGCTCCAGAATGCATCCGGCTTTTTTTACTTCTTCCATTACCGCCAGCATATTGGGAATATGATTCAGAAAGTCAAATACGCGCCAGACATGGACATAACGGGCAAAAGATTTTACCGTCAGACGAATAACGTTTTCCGGGTATGGCCGGTAGCCAAATAAATTAATGCCGCGACAAAGGTTTTGGAATAATGTGTCGGGCATATTTTCCGCCAGGACCTGCAATTTTTCGATGGGATTCATTTGCTTGCGCAACATATCGACATGCACTGATGCCCCACCCGATATCTCCAGGGAAAAGAAGCCGGAATCGTTGCGTTCGCGGGCAACGAGGAGCTGAGTATGCGGCATAATTCTGTTTTTAAAATCGGATTGAGAAAGGTCTCTTTCCGTATTGGTCACATAATAGCCCTTGTTGCGCTTGATTTTATCAATGACGTATTTTGCACCCTTTTCTCTCAGTTCACGGGGTGTTACTCTTTGTTCCAATAAATTATTTGTCGCTTTTTCCATAAATCAATAAACCCTGCTTTCTTATGAAATTGATCAATATGCGTAAGGATTCGTTTTTCGAGCATGAATCTCTGCAATTAATTTTGTCAGCTTAGCCACTTCCCTTTCCTGTTCCGGATAATTAAATATTTCTTCATGTGTCTCGAGGTAGCTGGTATCAAACTTTCCGGCCTGGAAATCCGGCTCGTCGCAGATGGCCAGATAAAAGGGGATTGTTGTTTTCGGCCCGACTATCAGGAAATTATTCAAAGCTCGCTTCAACCTTTGGATGGTTTGTTCCCAGTCATAACCGCGGACAGTCATTTTAACCATTAAGGAATCATAATCGGTAGGAATGCGATAGCCTTGATAAACGACGCCATCCAAACGGACACCGGGACCACCTGGTGATTGATAAACTTCCAGTGCCTTGCCACCTTCCGGCATAAAATTATTCTTCGGATCTTCGGCATTAATTCTTACCTGCACTGCTTTGCCCATCATGTGTACTCGATCGGCCGGAATATCTAAAACATTTCCTTCGGCAATTTTGATCTGCTGCCGGACAATATCAACACCGGTCAGCTCTTCAGTAACAGTATGCTCAACTTGCAGGCGTGTATTCATCTCCATAAACCAGAATTCGTTGGTTTGGGAATCAACTAAAAACTCTATTGTTCCGGCATTAATATAGCCGGCCTGGCGCGCACCTTTAATGGCTGCATCATACATCGCCTCGAGAACATCGGCCGGCAAATCGGCCGGTGCGATTTCCAGCAACTTCTGATGTCGGCGCTGGATGGAACAGTCCCGTGAACCCAAGTGGATGATATTGCCATGATGATCAGCGAGAATCTGTATTTCGATATGGCGCGGTCTTTCAATGCATTTTTCGATGTAAATGCTGTCATCATTGAAAGCGGAACGTGTTTCCGCCCGAACCAGCGGTAATTGTATCTTTAGTTCTTCTTCATTTTTAACTTTGCGGATACCCCTGCCCCCACCACCGGCAGCTGCTTTAAGCATTACCGGATAACCATATTTGCCGGCAAATACTTTCGCCTGTTCAATCCCGGCATCTCCCGGAGCAAGGTCTCCCGTACCGGGGATTGTCGGCACTTTTGCCTTTTCCATAATTTTTCGGGCAACAACTTTATTGCCCATGTCCCGGATTACCTGAGGCGGCGGACCAATAAAAATAATACCTGCTTTTTCACAAGCAGCGGAAAAATCAGCATTCTCCGAGAGAAAGCCGTAGCCGGGATGAATGGCGTCGGCACCAGTTTTGCGTGCCGCCCAGATTATCTTATCAATATCCAGATATTCTTTGCGGGGCCGGTCACCGATCAGGATAGCATCATCGGCCAAGCGAATATAAGATGATTCGGAATCCGGTTTTTCATAAACAGCAATTGCCTCCAGACCAAGTTCTTTCACTGTCCTGATTATACGTAAAGCAATTTCACCTCTGTTGGCAATCAACACTTTCTTAATTTTTCTTTGTTCTACAGGCATGATTTCCTTCCTTTATTATCTAGTAATTCCCAAAACATCATCCATCATTTTTCCATGCAGATATGCCGTTAGAGACAAAGCATGTCAAGAAAATTCGGAATTGTTTTACTGAAAACAGCACGAGAAATGTACACGAGAGGCTGTAACCAGTTTCTCGTTAATATCTTGCAATTGCTTATACTGTTATGAGTAATTAGTGTCAATCAGTTTTATTAACCTTAAAATTATCTATACCTCCGTGCAATAAATAATATTTTTAATTGAAAAAACAATTGCTTTCATTTAAATTAACAAAAAAGGATTTTAAACCTTCCGTGAAAAAAAAGAAATTTCTTATAATTATACTATTAACTTTCATTTTTCCGACATTTCTTTCCTTACCGGCATTTGCTTGTATGCCGGCTGCTCCAGCGATTGATATCGAAGCTTACGTTTCTTCCTTAAAGATTCAGAAATCCTCCCAGGTGTTGCTTGTTACCAATAATTGTGCATCATCTTTTGCCGTAAAAATATATATCCTGGAAAAACAGGCCGGTAAATGGGAAAAGGTTGGCGAATCTTTTAATGGAGTAATCGGGGAAAAAGGTTTTGCCAAACCTGATGAAAAACGAGAGGGGGACGGCAAATCTCCCTCCGGCATTTTTTCTCTTCAGATGACATTTGGATATAATGAGTCCATCCAGACAAAAATGCCCTACAGAAAGATATTACCAGATGATCTGTGGATTGATGACGTCAATGCCGCTGATTACAATCGCTGGGTTAAGAAAGACGATACGCAAGCTGCGTCATATGAGAAAATGAGACGTGACGATGATCTCTATAAATACGGGATTGTTATTGAGTACAATACCAGCCCCGTTATTAAGGGCCAGGGCAGCGCAATCTTCCTTCACGTATGGGGTGGGGAAAATATATCAACGGGGGGATGTGTCGCCATGTCGGAAGATAATATTGTGAGAATTCTCAAGTGGCTTGATCCGCAGGCCTTGCCTCTGATTATTATGGGAACAGAAGATATAATGGAATGGTTTATTCAATGAAAATAAAAATCGTATTCATCTTTTTTGTTCTTATCGTTCTCGGCGGTTCACAATTTGCGATCATCTCCACCGCTGCCGCCGACAGGCCGGAAGGTTTTGTCGATATTCAAGATTTAATCCCGGACATACAGCTTGATATCAGATATTTCGGACCCCACAACTTCATGGGAGCAACGGTTACCGGTTACAACGCCGGTAAATGCATTATTACGCAAGAAGCTGCTGCCGCACTGGCAAAAGTTCAGAAAGATCTCGGCCAATTTTCGCTGACATTAAAGATTTACGACTGTTATCGGCCGCAGCGGTCTGTTAACCATTTTGTAAAATGGGCAACGGAGATTAACAATACAAAAACCAAAAAAGAATTCTATCCGACAATAGATAAAAGAAATTTGTTTAAATACGGGTATATCGACAGCAAATCGGGCCACAGCCGCGGCAGCACAGTTGATTTGACTATTGCCCCTTCAGGGACACCCAAACAGCCCGATTATTTTCCCGGGCAAAAATTATCAGCGTGCTATCTACCGGCGGGGCAACGTTTCCAGGATAACAGTATTGATATGGGAACCGGCTTTGATTGTTTTCATGAACTCTCCCATACTGAAAACAAAAAAATCGGACTACAACAGAGAATTAACAGAATGCTTCTAAAATCGCTGATGGAAAAGTACGGGTTTCGGAACTTTGAAAAAGAATGGTGGCATTATACTCTGAATAATGAACCCTATCCGCATACATATTTCGATTTTGTAATTGAATGAACTATATGAAAATAAAACTACCAAATTTCATCAACTCTTACGGATTTTCGATCGTCCTGATTATATCCATTATCATTGGATCGTTGCTCGGGATTATTTATAAAAAAGATGCCATTATCTTCAAACCGTTGGGCGATGTTTTTCTCAATCTCCTTTTCACGGCAATTATCCCTCTAGTTTTCTTTTCTATTTCCTCCGCTGTCTCCGCGATGACCAATATCCGGCGTCTCGGCAAAATTATGTCGGCAATGATGCTGGTTTTTATCATTACCGGACTTATTGCTTCCTCTATCATGATTATTGGTGTTCATCTTTATCCACCGGCGGTGGGTGTCAATATCAACCTTGTATCGGGAGTAAATATTGAACAGTTCAGAACTTCCGAACAGATTGTGAAGGCTTTTACCGTCTCCGATTTTCCGGATCTTCTTTCCAAGAAAAACATGCTGGCGCTGATTATTTTCGCCATACTGATCGGGCTTTCGACATCGGCTGTCGGGGAGCGGGGAAAGGCTTTTGCCGCTTTTTTGACCTCCGCCAGCGAAGTTCTGATGAAGCTCATTTCTTTCATCATGTATTATGCCCCGATTGGTTTGTGTGCCTATTTTGCTTATCTGGTGGGTGTTTTCGGGCCCGACTTGCTCGGTTCTTACATGAGGGCCATGCTCTTATACTACCCCACTGCCATTTTGTATTTCTTTATCGCCTTTACTCTCTATGCTTATATTGCCGGCAGAGCGCGAGGTGTGCGCAGATTCTGGATCAATATCATTCCGGCAGCGCTAACAGCTCTCGCCACCGGAAGCAGCATGGCCACAATCCCCGCCAATCTTTCCGCCGCCAATAAAACAGGTGTCCCCAAAGATATCAGCGAAGTGATTATTCCCCTCGGGGCGACAATTCATATGGAAGGCTCCTGTCTCGCCGCCATCCTGAAAATCGCTTTCCTGTTCGGCTTGTTTCAAATGAACTTTTCGGGTTTCGAAACGATTGCCACCGCTGTCGGAATTGCACTCCTGGTCGGAGTTGTAGTAAGCGGCATTCCGGGCGGCGGCACGATTGGTGAGCTGTTAATTATTTCGCTCTACGGCTTTCCGCCGGAAGCCTTTCCGATCATCACCATGATCGGCACTCTGGTTGATGCCCCGGCTACAATGCTCAACGCCACCGGCGACAACGTCGCCTGTATGATAGTCGCCAGAATGCTCGGTGGAAGGAATTGGATAAAAAACGATTAATTTCTGCAATAACTTCTATTGATCCGTAATTATGGACTATTCTCCACTTGCAAGAAAAGAAACGTGTGTTATGTTAATAAGGAAAACATCAGGGGGCCGACGACTATCTGGACAAACCCTTTGATCCGGGTGAACTCCGGGCACGTGTCGAGGCAGGACGGCGCATGAGCAAGATGCAGGAGGAATTGACTGCGCAAATCCAGGAATTGAAACAGGCTCTGGATCACATCAAAACTCTGCAAGGAATCCTGCCCGTCTGTTCGTTGCGTAAAAAAAACGACGACAGGGCCTATTGGAACCAAGTCGAGGAGTATATAAGTCGCCATTCCAATGCCCTATTCACCCAAAGTATATGCCCCGGGTGCATAAAAACACACTATTCCGAATTCGTTAAAGACAGCGATTCGGATAAAGGATAGAGGACGAGATGAAAAACAGACCTGCAAAATCATCCACAGCCGCCGACATCACCTCCCGTAAGCAGGCAGAAGATGCTTTACGGGAGAGCGAAGCGAAATTCCGGACTATATTTGAATCTTTCGAAGACCTCTATTACCAGACTGATCTGAACGGCATTATTACAATAGTATCTCCTTCCGTGTACCGGTTGTCCGGATGGAAACCCGAAGAGCTGATCGGTCAACCGGCGACGTTGGTTTATGCCGTGCATGGGGACAGGTCTGCTCTCCTTCAATCGATAGCAGAACAAGGATATGTGAGAGATTACGAACTTACTCTCATCAAGCGGGACGGCTCAAGGGCAATGGCATCCCTGTCTGCTCACCTACTCTATGATACCGGCGGCTCCATTGCAGGATTGGCTGGTTCTCTACGCGACATCACCGAGCGCAAGCGGGCGGAAGAAACCTTTAGGGAAAACGAACGCCGGCTTTCCACCCTGACTTCCAACCTGCCGGGAATGGCTTACCGCTGTTTAAATGACAGGGATTGGACCATGGAGTTTGTCAGTGAAGGCTGTATTGCACTCACCGGATATAAAACGGTCGACCTTGTAAACAACCAGAGAATCTCTTTTGCTGATCTTATTTACCCCCAGGACAGGGAAGATTTATGGAATTGCGTTCAAGACTGCGTGCACAACAAAAACAAATATCAGATAACCTATAGAATAACTACAGCAGACAGCAAGATAAAATGGGTTTGGGAACAGGGGCAGGGAGTCTTTTCCGAAAGCGGAGATTTGCTGGCGCTGGAGGGATTTATAACTGACATCACCGAACGCAAGCAGGCGGAAGAGGCACTCCGGCAGAGCGAGGAACGGTATCGCACTATTCTTGAGGAAATGGAAGAGGGTTATCAGGAAGTAGATCTTGCCGGCAACTACACTTTTGTCAATGACTCATTTCTGAGAATCTTTGGTTACAGCAGAGATGAAATGATCGGCACTAATTTCCGTCTGTACACTGCAGAAGAAGAGTTTGTGAAAAAGGTATATCATGCTTACAAGAGGATATACAAGACAGGGATTCCGATAAAAGTTTTGAATGGGATATTATAAGGAAAGACGGAATCCGGAGAACGCTTGAATTTTACGCTTCATTATTAAGGGATTCTCATGATCGTCCCATCGGCTTTCGGGGTATTGGCCGCGACATCACGGACCGCAGAAAGGCGGAGGAAGAGCGGGAGAAGTTGCAGGCACAGTTGACGCAGGCGCAGAAGATGGAATCCGTGGGACGGCTGGCAGGTGGTGTAGCCCACGATTTCAACAACATGCTGGGAGTCATTCTGG
>JANYAY010000180.1 GCA_025361065.1 Deltaproteobacteria bacterium | reverse complement strand
ACTCTTTTCGAGGTGTCCACTATGACTATACCATTTCAATTCTCCTCTTGTTGTTTATAGAGATAGGCGTAAAGCCCGTTTTGCTGCATTAGCGATAAGTGCGTACCAGTCTCTACAATTTTGCCCTTATCAATAACAATGACCAGATCACAATCACGCATGACCGCCAGCCTGTGGGCAATGAAGATTACTGTTCGCCCTTTACGAATTAGATTCAGGTTTTGCTGAATGACTTTTTCCGATTCGTAATCCAGTGCGCTGGTGGCTTCATCAAAAATCAAAATATTAGGATTCATAATCAGGGAGCGGGCAATAGCTATTCGTTGTTTTTGGCCGCCGGATAATGATGACCCTCTTTCTTCAACGTAAGTATCGTAACCGAGCGGCGTTTCGGAAATAAAATCATGCGCACCGGCAATACGCGCTGCTTGAATAATCCGTTCCATATTGGCATCGGGCGCCGCCATGGCGATATTATCGCGGATTGTGCCGCTGAAAAGGAAACACTCCTGTAAAACTATGCCGGTGCGATAGCGCAAAAATAGCGGGTCCATATGCCGGATATCCACGCCGTCAATAGCGATGGTGCCTTCTGCCGGCAGATACAGCCGCTGAACCAGCTTGGCAATGGTACTTTTGCCGGAACCACTGCGACCAACAATGCCTACCATCATGCCCGCATCTATTTTGAAACTCACGCCATCGAGAACCAAAGGGTTGTCCGGCGCATAGCGAAAAGATACATTCTCGGCAACAATATTACCATTGAGTTGTTTGATGGCGATTGCACCGCCAGCAACTTCGGGCTGTGTGTTGATGATATCGCCGATTCTATCGAGAGATAGTCTGGCCTGCTGAAAATCCTGCCACATATGCACCAGACGTAAAATAGGGCCGCTCAATTGCGAGGCGAACATCTGAAAAGCAATGAGCTGCCCCACACTCATGCTTTTATTAAAGACAAGGCTCACGCCGAAATAAATTACCGCCAGCGTCATAATCTTTTGCAGTGACTGCGAAGACGTAACCGCCACGTTCCCCAGATTGGAAAGTTTGAATGCCGACAGAATATAATCGCCCAGGCTCTTTTCCCAATCCTTAATCATTTTCCCTTCAATGGCCAATGACTTCACAGTTTGGATGCCGGTTATGGATTCCACGAGAAATGAATAGTTAGCTGCGCCTTTCTGAAATTTTTCATCAAGCCTGGTTTTAATCATCGGGGTTGCCACAAATGATATTACGGCTATCGCCAGCACAAAACATAAAACGATCAAAGTCAGATAGCCGCTGTAAAGCGCCATAATGGCGATGAATACTACTGAAAAGACGGTATCGAGCAACACCGTCAGCGAGATATTCGTCATGAACTGCCGCAAATTTTCCAGTTCGCGGACACGGGCAATAATATTGCCGACTTTCCTGGTTTCGAAATAGCGGAAAGGCAAAGACAGTAGATGCCGGTAAACTTTGGCGCCGAGGCTGGCATCTACCTTATTGGCAGTATGATAAAGCAAATAGTTGCGCATCAGATTCATGATTGTATCGAAAACCAGAATAATCATAAAAGCTCCGGCCACCACTTCCAGCGTAGTGAGTGCGTGATGCGCCAGAACTTTGTCAATAATCACCTGAATAAAAAGAGGAGTAACCAGACCGAACAACTGAATGAAAAACGATGCCGTAATTACGGCGGTAAAAACCGGCCGATGTTTGTAAAATTCCTTAAAAAGCCATTTCATGTTCAGAAAAAATTCCGTTTTGGTAAACCGCGGATACAAGGCAATGGCTTCGCCGCTCCAGAATTGTCGAAATTCCGCCTCCGAAATGTCGCGCGGCTTTTTCTCTTTGCAGTCAAAGATGAAAACTTTTTCATCTTTTCTGCCGATAAGTATATGAAATTCATTGCTGGCCGTAAGAAAAATCAGCGGTGTGGGATATTTCAGAAGCGCTTCTATAGATTTTAATTTTTTCAGGCGCGAACGGATGCCATGATCTCTTAAAATCCGCACAACTTCTTCTTTTGTCAGTTCGCCCTCGACAAAGTAGCGCCTTTGCACGGCCTGAATATCAACGTTGACAGAATGTATCTTCGATACTACTTCAATACTTACAAGCCCAGTCTCCATCATATTCACTCACGTAATTTTTATAGTCCAGCTCTAAAGCTATTTGCTTTTCATAAATTGCCACCGAATGCTCCGCAATCTGGAAATCTCTTTCCACAGTCAGTGCATCCTTCGTAAGCTCCATAATATCCAGTTTGCTTCTTTCTCCCAGGGATAGCGCCTTACTGCCGATATCGATCATCTTAGAATATTGATCGTTGAGCTTTTTATAATGATTTACCGATTTGGAAACCTCAGCATATCCCGACCTCAGTATTTTTAAATCTCTATTTTTCTCGGTAATAACCGCACGAACATTTTCTTCCTGTTTTTTGATTTCATAAAAACTTTGTCTGCGCTGCCATTTTTTAACGCCGCCGTCGAAAAGCGGAATGCTGATCAACAACCCGACATTATATGCCGCTTGCCGTATATCATTCATTGCATAATTCAATCCATCTGGGCTGCTGTTGTAAAAATCATACCTTGCATAAAGCGAGGCATCCGGCAGATAATTATTCCCGATTGCTTTTTCTCTGGTTTTGACTGCTTCGAGTTCTTTCCGGCGGGCTTGAAATTCCGGCATTCCTTCAATAGCCCTGCTTTCATCAGTAGCGGAAGGCAGTCCGGCAACTCTCACATTTATTACTTCCGTATCTTGAATGGAATATCTTTCACCCGTGTAATTACTCAAGCGTTCCAGGTATTCGCCGAGGTCTTTTCTGGTTTTCGTTATTTCCTTTTCCATACTAATGGCGTCGGATTCGGCTTTAAGCACATCCTCATAGGAGAATTGACCTGTGGCAAAGGCTTCTTTTTTTAGAGTGTAAATTCCATAGAGGTGATGAAGAATTTTATCCGAGTATTGCAGCTTAATTTTTCCTTCGGCGAGTCCACCGAATATCTCCGTTACCTCTTTGATCATTCTTTTCAGTTCGCTCTCACATTGATGAACGGATGAATCTCTTAACTTCTCGTAATAGCCGACTTCATATCGTTTCTTATACCAATGGGAAAAATAATATTGGCCGGATAAGTAGAAGGCCGAACGCCAGGCGCTCTGGCTGCCGCCGACAACTTCATTATTTATTGTATTGATTGTGCCGTCGTTGCGATGATCAAGACTTTCATAGCGTTCGGCGCGGCCGGAAATATTTACTTCCGGATACAATCCAGCATAATTGCTCCTATACTGTGCGTCGGAAATGCGGATGTCTGCGGATTTCACACGAAGCGATGCGGAATAGTTGATACTGTCAACAACAGCGTTACGGTAAGTCAATACACCGGCCCATCCAGCCTGGGTCCCACAAATCAGCACTGCACTCATCATCGCAACGATAGCAACTCTGAATCTATTCAATTATTTTTACCTCTTGTTAATTATTTTGATTTGTCATCACCCGACGCAACTGGTATAGCCTCCGGAAAGATTTGGTTGCTTGCTTTATGTTGTAATTATATTTATCTTGACAAATATTTATTTGTAGCTACGATAAAACAATGAAAATTGAATTCGACAGCAATAAAAACGAAAAGAATATCCAAACCAGGGGTATTTCTTTTGAGGGTGCTGCAGAATTCGATTGGGATACGGCAATATTTTTTGAAGATGACCGCCGGGAGTACCCGGAAACGAGAATTATCGCTTTGGGATTCATGGGCGAGCGTCTGCATGTAATCTGTTTCACACCCATTAATGGCGGCATCAGAATTATCAGTTTTCGCAAAGCCAATAAAAGAGAGGTTAGATATTATGAAGAGGAAAACGCTGACCGATAAGTCCGGTGAGGTTCGGCAACTGACTCGTCGTGACATAAAAAAATTCCGTCCGGCGGCCGAAGTATTACCGGCTGCGCTCTTGGAAGTTTTACCAAGTCGCAAACGCGGGCAACGCGGCCCACAGAAGATGCCGACAAAGGAATCCGTCACAGTACGATACAGCCGTGAAGTACTGGAATATTTTCGTTCTACCGGAGCCGGCTGGCAATCACGAATTGACGAAGTATTGAAAGAATGGGTTATACAGCACAAATCATAAACAACGACCTTTTTAGCTCCACTTAAGTACTGAGTTGTAAGACTGTTATATATGCGGCTAGTCTGAAGTATCATGTCCTGTTCCTTCACATTCACATTCCGGTTCAATCGTTTCTCGATTGAACCGGCCTTGAAGTTTTCATTATCGGACTCGCATGACCTTAAGGTTATGATTCAATAATCCGGTATTTTAATTTTACTGATGCCAGCTTTGCGCCAGAATGTTCTGGTATTGCTGATCATTCATCATGGCATTGTACTTCTGCATCACATCCATACCGGAATTGTTGTTGATGGCACTCATCGTATCAACGATTGTCTGGATATCCGTGCGGGTTATGTAATATCCGTCCGTCACTTCCAGTCTTTCAATGCCGTAATTTGTCTTCTGGAATTCACTGACTATCTTCATGTAGTTATTGGAGTCGATAAATACATAAAGATCATTGTTTTGTTTGACGAGCACCGGCTCCGTGGTTGTTATTCCGTCAGCAAGCTTTAATGTGTCCGTATCGCCGCTTACTCCGGCAGTTTCATTAAGTGTGTCCTGACCGTCTGTTCTACGGAAAAGGTAAGTGTCACTGCCGTTGCCGCCGGTTAGTGTGTCGTTGCCGGCGCTACCATCGAATGTATCATTGCCGGCATTGCCGATAAGGGTATTAGCAGCACTATTGCCGGTTAATACATTATCCAAAGCATTACCTGTTCCACTAATGGTTGCTGTTCCAGTTAAGGTCAGGTTTTCAACATTGGCTCCTAATGTATAGGGAAGAGAACTCTGAACTGTATCCATCCCTGCATTGGCACTTTCAGTAATAGAGTCGCCTGCATTGTCCACAAGGTAGGTATCATTACCTGTGCCTCCTCTCATCATATCCGCCCCGGTGCCGCCGGAAAGGATATTGTCTACACTATTTCCTACAATCGTATTATTCAATTCATTACCTGTACCATTAATGTTTGCTGTTCCGGTTAAAGTCAGGTTTTCCATATTGGAGCCTAATGTATAGGCGATAGAGCTTTGAACTGTATCCGTCCCTTCACCGGCATTCTCTGTAATTACATCACCTGAGTTATCAATGATGTAAGTATCATTGCCAAGACCGCCGATCATAGTATCGATACCGCCATCGCCGTTCAAAATATTTGAACCGGAGTTCCCGGTAATTAAATTATCAAGAGAGTTGCCTGTTATATTATAGGAACTTGCTCCTGTCAGAGTGAGATTTTCAACATTGGCAGGCAATGCGCAGGCAATAGAACTCCGGACTGTATCTGTACCTTCACCGGCATTCTCTGTAACCACATCACCGATATTGTCCACGATGTATGTATCATCGCCTGTACCGCCAATCATGGTATCGGTACCTGTGCCGCCGCTTAAAGTATTATTGGCGCTGTTGCCAATGATAAGGTTGTACAGGGAGTTGCCTGTTCCGTTAATTGGGGAAGTTCCCGTCAACGTCAGATTTTCTATGTTTGAATTTAAACTATAATTAATAGAACTGTGAACTGTATCCGTCCCTTCATTGGCGTTTTCAGTAATAGAGTCGCTGGAACTGTCCACAATGTAAGTATCATTACCGGCGCCTCCTCTCATCGTATCTGCCCCAGTACCGCCGGAAAGGATATTGTCGGCACTATTCCCTACAATCGTATTATTCAATTCATTACCTGTTCCATTAATGGCTGCCGTTCCGGTTAAAGTCAGGTTTTCCACATTGGCGCTTAATGTATAGGCGACAGAGCTTTGAACTGCATCCGCCCCTTCACCAGCATTCTCCGTGATAAAATCTCCGATGTCGTCTACAACGTAAGTATCGTTTCCGGCACCGCCGAGCATGGTATCGGCACCCATGCCGCCATTTAACCTATTACTGCCGCTGTTGCCGGTAATAACATTGTTCAAGGTGTTACCAGTGCCATTGATTGCTGAAGTGCCCGTCAAGGTCAGGTTCTCCACATCACCAGTTAAAATGTATGTCACAGAACTCTGAACAATGTCGCTTCCTTCATCAGTATTTTCGATAACCACATCACCGGCGTTATCCACAATGTATGCGTCATCGCCTAAGCCGCCAATCATGGTATCGTAACCTCTGCCGCCACTTAGTGTGTCATTGCCGGCTGCACCGGTAAGAGTATTTGCTGCGTTGTTACCAGTAAGGTAATTATCCAATTCATTGGCGGTACAGCTGATGGCTGATGATCCGATCAAGGTCAGATTCTCCACGTTCACGCTCAGCGTATAGGTGACAGAGCTTTGGACTATATCGGTGCCTTCTCCGGCATATTCTATTATAACATCTTCTGTATTGTCCACTATGTATACATCGTTCCCCAAACCGCCAATCATGGCATCCACACCAGTGCCGCCGCTTAACGTATCGTTCCCGGCATCACCGGTAAGAGTATTAGCCACAGTGTTTCCGGTAAGATAATTATCAATTTCATTGCCGGTACCGCTGATGGCAGATGTGCCGGTCAAGGTCAGATTCTCTATGTTGGCGCTTAGCGTATACGTGACAGAGCTTTGGACTATGTCTGTACCCTCTTGGACATATTCTATCGCCTTATCTCCTGTATTGTCCACTATGTATGAATCATTTCCCAAACCGCCGATCATGGCATCCACGCCAGTGCCGCCGCTTAACGTATCGTTCCCGGCGTCACCGGTAAGAGTATTAGCCGCAGTGTTTCCGGTAAGATAATTATCCAGTGTATTGCCGTTACCGTCGATAGCAGATGTGCCGTTCAAAGTAAGTTTTTCCACATTACTTTCCAAAGAATAGGTAATTGAACTGTAGACAGTGTCTGTTCCTTCATTGACGTTCTCCGTAACTTCATCACCGGTGTTGTCCACAACGTAGACATCGTTGCCGGTTCCGCCAATCATAATATCCGCACCGATGCGGCCGTTTAATGTATTATTGCCGCTGTTGCCGCTAAGCACATTATTTAATGTGTTTCCTGCACCATTAATTGCCACTGTTCCTGTTAAAGTGAGATTTTCAACATTTACATCCAAAGAGTAGGTTACCGAACTTAGAACTGTATCCGCACCCTCATTGGCATTCTCGGCAACGACGTCACTGGCAGTGTCCACGAAGTATGAGTCATCGCCGGCACCGCCGAGCATCGTATCCGCGCCGGTTCCTCCGTCAATTGTATCATTACCCCCCAATCCGTATATTTTGTTATTATGCATTGTCCCGATCAGGTTATCATCATTCGCTGTCCCAATAATAACGCTGGTCTGCACATTTATATTGAAAGTGCTCGAAACATTTGCAGCGGCAGCATCCGCCGCGGTTACTTTTATGGATATTGCTCCCGTGCCAACCGGGATACCGCTGAAGGTCATGGTATCTGCATCAAATGCCAGCCAGTAGGGAAGAGATGTGCTGTCGGAGAGTGTGGCGATGTAGGTCAAGGCATCTCCCGCATCAACATCAGCAAAGATATTGTCCGGAATCGTAAAGCTGAATACTCCATCTTCCATTGTGGTCTGATCGGCTAATGGATTGACGACAAAAGGCACATCATTTACATTTGCTACACTAACATCGAAGTCATCTGATATGCTGGCTTTTGCTGTATCGGTAGCCGTCACTTTAAGCGACAGCATCCCCACATTGTTATTGTCTGGAACACCGCCGAAAGTCATTTTACCCGCATTAAATGTCAACCAGGCGGGTAGTGCTGTCCCGTCAGATAGTGTTGCAGTGTAAGTCAGGCTATCTCCTGCATCTGAATCCGTGAAGGTGTTGAGCGGAACTGTGAAGTTAAATGCAGTGTCTTCCATTGTTGTCTGATCAGCTATCGGATTGGCAACAACTGGCGAATGGTTTTGCATCTGATTGAGAAAATCGGTAAGATTCATTTGAAGACCATCGGCAAATTGCAAAGTTCTGACAACAAGTGAATCGACCATTTCGTCTTGATCAAAATAGAGTAAATTAATGGCGTCACCGTTAATGCCGACATTAATTGTCAAGCTACCATCATTCCTGACAAGCGAAAGATTGCTTGATGTAATTCCTTCGCCAAAGATAATCATATTGCCTTCACCAACTGAGGAAATATCCGTAATTGTGTCAACGCCGTCGTCAATATTAAATACATAGGTGTCATTGCCTGCGCCGCCATCCAAAGAGTCGTTGCCGGAGCCACCATACAATGTATCGTTACCGTCACCCCCATCAATACTGTCATTCCCAATACCACCGTCCAGAGTATCATTACCGGAGCCACCGTAAAGATAATCATTGCCTGCCCCACCAAAAAGGCTATCATTTGCGTCACTTCCATAAAGCCAATCATCACTTGCTGTAGGCAGCATTACTTTTGCCGTAATTGTCTCCCCATCCCAACTGGTGCCGTCTGCAAAGGAGATCTGATCAACCCGGACTCTGTAATAACTAGAGTGAAAATATTGTAATACCCGCATGCTGTCCGATGTATCCTTGATCTCAATGATTAAAGCATTCTCTTCACGCCTCAAGGTAATATCGTCTTGTGTAATGCCGGCTCCTAATTGAATCTTGTCCATATTTGTGCCTGCTGCATCATAGTCAAAGTTGTTAATTGCATCCTGACCGGAACCAACATTAAAGATATAAGTGTCAGCACCATCTTCACCACAGAGAGTGTCATTACCCACACCACCGTCCAGAGTGTCATTACCGGCTCCGCCAAAAATAAGATCATTACCAGACCCGCCAAAAATACTATCATCAGTATCACTGCCATAAAGCCAATCATCACCATCGCTAGGCTGCATTACTTTTGCCTTAACCGTCTCCAAATACCAACTGGTAGCGTCCGCAAAGGTGATCTGATCAACCTTGTATCTATTGTCATAATCATAAAAATAGTAGACTACGCGCAGACTGTCCGATGTGCCATTAATCTTAATGAATAAATCACTGTATTCGCGCCGCAGGGTAACATCATCCGGCGTGACACCGGCGCCTAATTGAATCTTGTCTGTGTTCGTGCCTGGTGCGTCATTGTCATAGTTGATAATTGTATCCTGACCGAAACCAACGTCAAAGATATAATTATCAGCACCTGCATCACCTTGGAGAGCATCATTGCCCGTACCGCCGTCCAGCGTATCGGAGCCGGAACCACTGTAAAGAGAATCATCACCTGCACCACCGGATAATATGTTTGCCCCCAGATTTCCGTAAATCAGATTATTCGCAGCATTACCCATCCCGTCGATATCATCCGTACCAGTGATGGTAAGATTCTCCAGGTTATCACTTAGTGTGTATGTAATGTAACTAGCTACAGTGTCTGTCCCTTCGTTTACATTTTCGCTAACCACATCACCGACATTGTCCACGTAATAAATGTCGTCACCTGTACCGCCGATCATTGTATCTGCGCCAAACCCACCATCTATTAAGTTATTGCCGGTACTGCCATTGATTGAATCATCTTCATTAGTACCAATAATTAAATAATCATTGCCATTGCCATTACCAGTAACATACGTCTGCCTATATATCTCTGAAACATTCCAGATCGTCCCATCGGCAAATTCAATTTGCTCTATTTGATAGATAAAAGTTGTGGAGAAAAAGTTACTGATTGTTAGTTTATCGCCGGTTTCATTTATAGTTAATTCCAGATTAAAGCCATTGCGAGTAAGCACTACGTCATCCGGGGTAACATCAGAGCTCAATAAAATAGTATCTAAGTTGCCTGAATAATCAGCATCGCTAATCGTGTCCTGTCCATAGCCACGACAAAAAACATAAGTGTCATTCCCTGCGCCGCCAGACTCATAATCATTGCCCGCGCCGGCATCGATGTAATCATCACCGCTACCTCCGGAGATTTGATCACTGCCTGCGCCTGCATATATTTCATTATTACCGTCACCTCCACCTACTACATTGTTTCCGTCGCCAGCATCAATGTAGTCATCGCCACTGCCTCCTCCGATCTGATCATTTCCCGAGCCTGCATAGATTTCATTACTACCAGA
Source organism: Deltaproteobacteria bacterium (assembly GCA_025361065.1). Lineage (GTDB taxonomy): Bacteria > Desulfobacterota > Syntrophia > Syntrophales > Smithellaceae > MVRV01. The sequence goes on along the minus strand of JANYAY010000180.1, from coordinate 42,363 downwards.
GAAACTGCCATATATTACATTGTTTCCGTCTCCGGCATCAATATAGTTGTTGCCCTTAGTGTTGTCGATATAGTCATTGCTTCTGATATAGTCATTTCCTGAACCGGCATGAATTTCGTTATCACCGTCACCTCCATATATTACATTGTTTCCATCACCGGCATCAATATAATCATTACCGCCATATCCCCATATCGTGTCGTCGCCAGCGCCACCATCAAGATAGTCGTCGCCCTGGTCAGCCAAAGCAACATCGGAGGCGTCGCCATTCAATTGATCATTTCCATCGCCACCAAAAATTATATCGTCTCCGGACTCGCCGAATAAAAGATCATCACCAGCCTCTCCATCCAAATAATCATCACCAAAATATCCCGCTATATAATCATTGCCTGCTCCGCCAAAGAGCTGATCATTGGCGCCGTCTCCGTATATTGAATCATTACCTCCACCACCATCAATATAATCGTTACCGTGTTCTGCCAACGGTAAATGTCCATATTCATCGCCACATAAGACATCATCTCCATCACTACCTTCAATAAAATCATTCCCCGCATAACCAAAGATTGTATCGTTTCCGGAACCGCCATACATTTCATCATCGCCGCCGCCTGCGTTAATGTAATCATTGCCTGCTCCGGCATATATTACATCGTCTCCGATATAGGCAAACACATTGTCTGCCCATTGAATATTATTAAAGATAGCATGATAAGTTGTACCATTGCCTGAAGTGCTGACTTGAATTGAGGCCGTCCAAGTCCTGTCAGCATCCACGAAATCATAATCACCATAGATAATGTCAGCTCCGCCTCCACCGACAATCAAATCGTTCCCATTACCACCGGACAGAACATCATTAGTATTGGAACCATAAATAAAATCGCCACCTCCGCCGCCCGAAACCAGATCGCCTTTTTGATTGATATTCGGCGCAACTTCGCCCCCTGCAATAAGCGCAGACATTTCTCCGTAATCTTCGCCAAAGACATTATCGCTGCCTGCGCCTCCCATAATGATGTCATTGCCAACATTGCCTTCCAAAATATTATTGCCAGTAACAGTGCTAATATAATCGCTACCGATATTACCTGATAACCGATCATTTCCACTGTGATAAGAAATAATTTCGTCATCCCCATCCCCCGCGGCAATCTGGTCACTGGCTGTTGTGTCATAAAGCACATCGTTCCTCCCCGGATTGGGGGTGTTGCTGACAATCACATTGCCCCAGTCGTCATATTGCATTTGGATGCCTTCCGCATCCGGATCAAAATCAACAGGTGTGAGATCGCCAAGTATTGTCTGGGTAGTTTCGGGATTCTCCGGTACATCTATCAGGTTGATGCCGAAATCACCTGCTGCCAGATCGGCATCGCCGAGGTTTATTGTACTTCCATCTTCGAGAACTATCTGCCAAGGGGAGTTGTGGGTGACTGTTATGGAACCATTAGCATTTTTCCAGACGTTGGAGTTTCCGGTTTTAAAGACATTCGTTATAGTCTGATGTTTACCCGAAACATCCACAATAACAATTTCATTCGCGCCTGTATCAATAATCGTGTCGTGACCATCACCGATGTTGTAAATATATGTGTCATAGTCCGAACCACCAACAAGGATATCATCACCCTTCCCGCCTTCAAGAACATCTTCCCCTGCCTCGCCTATCAATATGTCGTTTCCCTTACCCCCAAACATCCAGTCGGTCTGATCCATACCGATCATCAAATCGTTGGCACCTGTTATTTCGTAGTTACCTGTTTCGTAATCACGGGCATCCAATAAACTCATCCGGTCATAATCCGTTGGTTTGGAGGGATTGAGATAGATGTTGGTGGAAATGATATCGTCGGTCAGTTTTTCCTTTGCAAGGGCGGCTAGATCATTGCGTCCGTTCAAATAGGTAAAAAGAGCTGTTTTGGCAGGGTTGAGCTCCAGCTCAAGATTTGTTACACTGCCAACTCCAGCACGTGTCAAATAGGTGCCGAAATCATTATTTGCTAGCGTTACGCTATTTCCACGTATAGGCGTCGGATAATTTGGCAATACGCCGAACAAATGTTCATACTCTTGGATTTTGCTTCGATGATTTTGATACATCCGAAATACTTGTTGAGCTTCCACTAAAGTCACGGCGCTTGGATTACTGGGAACATCATATAAACCAAACAGCTGCGCCTCTGCATAACGTCGCCTTGCCATGCCTGGTGCATCGCTCTTGGTGGCCGGATTTGGATTCGTGTTGTAGCGTATCTCAAACCACGCCTCGGCGCGCTTGGCTTCATATGTAACACCGCCTACTGTGCCGCCAAGCGCTTTAACTAAATTCATCCCAAGTGTTTTCGGGAATCCATTTTTCATTTTAGAGTTATAGGCCAACGAAACAAGTACGGCACGTTCGCGGGAGTTGCCTATTGTCGGGATACTATAATTTTGCATCCATCTATTTACCGTTGTTTCAAAACCTCCTACAAGGTTATTGAAAATATTATTAATCTGAGGATCAGTAAGTGATGTAAGACCATTGGCGTTTAACTGCGGATTGATTTGGCTTTCCAAGTCATTGCGCTGTTCTATCGTTGTATATGGATATCTTTGCCCTAAGATATCAATTAAATTATTATATGATTGCATACCACTTTGTATTCCCAACTCAGAAAACACACAATTTCTGCTGGCTGCAGCGTTTAAATTAAATCCGATACCGATCGTCACATATCCCTTGCTATCTAAATATGGTGTGCTTCTACAACCTTCGGCGATCTTTATTAAATTATAGCGATAATCATTATAAGTGCCACTGGCTAATGAAATTATATTTAGCATTGTAACAAGCCTCCTTTTTAATGTTTATCGTATTCAATCCAACAAATATCATGAATATTAAAGCCACCATTTTTCCCCCTAAATGGCCTATAAATCGATAATTTATTCTCAGACCAATTATAACTGAATGTTTCGCCTTGAAAGAAAAATATATCTTTCATTGTCCCTATTTTTATAATTGACGGCGGAATTATTTGCTTTAAGGCAAGCGCAGAGTATTCTACATCAAGCCAACTTGGCTCAAATTCATAAGCTGCCACCTTTGGATCATCATGAAGGTTAAGAATGATACGTTGTCCTGTACATTTTTCATGTTGCACGCGTAAAACATCATATGATCTTCCAAGATTACGGAGATCAAATGTCGCACTGTGAAGTGTTGCAGTTCCTTCATCAAGTCCTTTTTTCATCCTTGTATAGTATTTTTGCCATGCTTCGTCTTGATAGCTTTTATTTTGGGCAGTACTTTCATAAATTTCAAATGGGGATCTGACCATAGCTTCGATTCTGTCAAGATTTTTATAAATATCGAGTTTTGTCCATTTGGGAACACTTAATTTGGTTTTATAGCGCGGATGAATTTTAAATTCGCAAACCATGTTCGGCGGTTTTTCGTCACAAAATTCATTCAGATTGTTTAAAAGCACTTTGCAAACTGGATGTTTATTGTCGGGTGATGAAGGTTTGCCCGGAGGTCCGCTATATACCTCTTGCGGAATCAGGCGATAGCATGACTTTATCTTACTGCCTACCTCTGCATCTTTTTCAGCCGCAGACACTGGCAACGCCGAGAAGCAAAATACCACAACCAACATCACTAAAATCAATTTGTTGCTTCTGAAATAAACCATTTGCTTCTGCATTTCCCGACCCTCCTTTAAGAATTGATTTCTCTTAGAAGAAACATGGGATCAAGTCTCTTCTTGGATTGCTCTTGGGGACGCCCCTAAAATACTTTCTATATCTTCCAGTAGCTGATAACCGTTTTCTTGCGCGATCAGCTTGCCCCTTTCAGCGCTGTACCCAACACCCGGTGCGCTTATCCCTATCCGTCCGGCCAACGCGGCATAGGAAACCCCCAACGCGCCTGACGCCCAATAACAAAATAAACTTCGCGCCTTTACTCTGGCCGGTTGCTTATTTCCGGAAAAAATATCATTCACTTCAAAGGCACATACCGTCGCTGCTCATTCGGCGATCTTCTCCAAATCATAAACACGACACCTTGTCGCATAATGCCGTTCAAACTTTTCCTTAGTATCCGACAATACCCCTTAACAAAAATCGATATACCGAACCAGTTTCGTCAAATAAATATCTTCCCGATAGAGTATCGATTTTGAAAGAGCTGACCACTCCGCTTATTTCTGCGATTGAAATAGATGGCGCAGCCTGTCAGGAGTCTTCTCATCAGAGCGACAATTGGAACGCTTTCGATCCGGAAAAGAAAATGCGCATGATTGGGTATAAACGCCCAGGCGTAATATGACGTTTTGGTCTCAGGCAGAAGTTTCTCAAGGCGCGCCGGAAAATTATCGCGATCCTTATTGTCTATGAATATCTTCCGACGTTCTATCCCTCTGATTATGATGTGCTGAAAAACGCCGGTGGCGTTGAGTCTTGCTGAGCGTGACATGGTGTATCCTTATTTTTTCCTTTACTGATAATACTTCTATCAACTTAGAATTAAGGACGCCCACTTTGGTGTTTTGGAAAAAATTACAAATTTGGAAACTCAAAATATCAGAAAGACGATATTTGTGACTTTCTGATTACGATTTTTTACAGTGATTACGTGCAGTTGTCAATATCATAATCACGTCTAAGGCAATATTTCGTTTCATAATGAAATGAAAATATCATTTCATCTTACCTGTGTTAAAATATATATTGTTATATGTCTTAATATTTATTAATTACGATATGTTACGCAATTGCTACCGCTTATTATCAAACAAAGGGAATTATGAAACGAAAATTGCATTTCAATGAAATAAGGCAATTTTAGACTTGAGGATATGAAACAGTGAAAAAATGACAGCTATCAGTTCATAAGATAAACTCCCCCCCCAACTTTTACTATATTGGAAGCAGGGCAGAGTTTAAAGGCCATCTGGTGCAAGAGAGCATCAAACGGATTTTTGATCAGTTCGGGAAACCTCGCCCCATATGCCTTATTGTATAAATGGCTTAATCCGCAATCCTGCTCAACGATATACAGGACTTTAGCAATAGCTTAATTGCGCGCTGTTTCATATTCAATTAGTTTGGCGCCTGTTGCCGCCTTGCGCATAATGCCGTCTTTAGTCACTTAGCCCCCCGTCTTTTTTCCACATCCAATGCTATTTTCAGAGCCAGACGTGCTTCTTTGTATTCAGGATCAAGATAAATGGCCTTCTTAAATTGCTCTATTGCTTCCGGTAATTTATTACTGTTGGCGAGAGCTACACCCAGATTTAAATGAACTCCCGGATTATTGTCATTTATCTGCAGCGCCTGCCGGTAATAATGGATGGCCTCATCATGATGGAGTTGCCTTTCCAGATTAACACCAAGATTATTCAGTGCTGTAAAATAACGAGGATTGATGCGGACTGCTTCACGATAATGAGCAATAGCTTCATCAATTCTATTTTGCCGAACCAGGGCATTGCCCAAATTGTAATGTGCATTATCATCATCAGACTTAATTTTCAGTGCCGCATTGTAATGGGTAATTGCCTCTTCACTTTTACCTTCGGCAGCGAGGGCCAGCCCCAGATTGCCATGCGCCAGATAATTGTTATTCGTAACCTGCAGGGCATGTTCAAAAAGGGTTATATTGTTTTTCCAGTAACCACATTGCCGCCAGGTCAATACGGTTAGAATAATTAAACTTAGCGCCCCTAACGGAATTAATATCTTCTTTTGCCAATCATTGCGCTTGAGCAATAATGTAATACCCCAGGCTATCATTATTCCGATTCCCACCGCAGGCAGGTATGTATAACGATCAGCCAGCGCTTGCCGGCCAACCTGCACTAAGCCGATTACCGGAATAAGTGCTCCCAAATACCAAAACCAGCCCACAAAAAGAAAGGGCATATCTTTAATTCTTAAAATAACCAAAAAGCTAATCACAAATAATATTAATAAAGACCCCAGAAGCATCCACAGAGGGAAAGCATGCTGATATGGGTAAAATATCGCCAAATCCATAGGCCAGAGGATTTTTCCGAGATAAGAAACATAAGATATAATGGCGTTGGTCAGGCGCTCAAAAAATGGTAACTTCTGCAACGGGGCAATCGCTCCGCCTTTACTTTGTGCCCAGACGGTAACTATGCTGGAAATAATGGACAGGATAATAAATGGTATTTTCTCTGCAATAAGAAAGCTAATCAGGGGATTACTGTTTTTTGCTGGAGGGGGCTCTTTTCTGGCAGCAACTGCTGGCTGTTTTGATTTCTTTTTTTTAGCTGCTACACGACTGACAGATGGCGCTGCTGTAACTATTTTCCAACGCTCCAGCGGCCAGATATCAAGTAAGAGCATGATAAAAGGCAAAGTAACCAGCATTGGCTTCGCCATTAACCCCAGAATAAACAGCAGCAAACAGAGAAAATATTTTGTCAGTTGCTGTTTCTCGACGTAATAAGCATAGACGTAAAGACTGGCTAATCCGAAAAAAGCGCTTAAAACATCTTTACGCTCCGACGCCCAGGCTACTGATTCCACCCGCAAGGGATGCAAAGCAAAAAACGCCGCAGCAAAAACACTGGGCCAGAAGGCTTTCGTCATCTTGTTTAAAAGAAGAAATAAAAGAAGTGTATTCCCGATATGCAGCAGCAAATTTATTAAGTGATGGCCACCGGCATGGCCATTAAATAAACTCCAATCACCGGCATGAGCAAGCAGTGTCAGGGGGTGCCAGTTACTCGAAACAATTGCCGTAAAAGCCCATTTTATGGTTTCCATGTTCAAGCCGGACTGGACATGCCGATTCTCCGTAATGTAAACAGGATCATCGAAATTGATAAAACCATTACTTAAAATGCGCCCGTAAGCAGCAAAGGATGTGACTATTAGAAAAACAATAATTAGATAAGCATTTCTTTTATTCATAGACAGGAAATATTGGAGAAGAGATCAGTTTCATTTTAGCCAGACGGAAATCCAGTGCGGTCTTTAAGCAACCAAAGCCATATCTGACAGAGTGGGAAAAATTAATGGAAGATGCTGCAGCAAAATACCTGGTTGGACAACTAACTTCGGCAACAGTGTAGCCAAACCAGATAATTTGAGCAAGCATTTGATTGTCAAAAACAAAATCATCGGAATTAATTTCCAGAGAAAGTCTTTGTAAGACCTCGCGGGAAAAGGCCCGATATCCGGTATGATACTCGGAAAGCTTCGCTCCGATTAAAATATTCTCGGCAAAAGTTAGAAAACGGTTGGCGACATATCTCCAATAAGGCATCCCGCCCTTTAATGCGTATCCTCCCAGAATACGGGACCCCAGCACACAATGATACAGGCCGCAGCTAATCAGGGAAGCCATGGCGGGAATGAGACGCGGGGTATACTGATAATCAGGGTGAACCATAATGACAATATCAGCTCCGTTATCCAGCGCCGCCTTGTAACAGGTTTTCTGATTGCCGCCATAACCACGATTTTCTTTGTGAACATAAAGCTTTGTATTGGGAAGCCCTGCAGCAATTTGCGCTGTGTTATCGGAACTGGCATCATCAACGAAAATAACCAGATCCACAATGCCTTGCGCCACGACCTCCTCATATGTTTGCCGGAGAGTTTTTTCAGCATTATATGCGGGCATCACGACGACAACTTTTTTATGCTGGATCATTAAGCGCTAATCCTGCGGGCTATGAAAAATTATCATACAGTTTCTGCTGCTGCACTTTGGCCTGGGCGATAATTCTTTCTATTACTTCGGCAACCGTTGGTTCGTCGTGAATCAGGCCGGTTATCTGGCCGACGGGCAGAATTCCTGTCTTGGTATTCCCATCTTCGGTGGCCTGCTGGAAAGCCTTGAAGCCATTGGCCAAAAAGGCCATCGACCTTGCGTTTTTCCAGCCGGAAAGCAGTGTACCTAAAAATAATTTTAAATAGGGCATCTCCATCTGCCGGGCAATATCCTGGGAATTAATAAAAGCCGCCGGCAGATCCAACCCTTTTTTAAATGCTTTTTCAGCTGCGGACGTTTTCAGAACGCGGCATAATATCCCGTCAAAACGGGTGGAGAACATTGTGTCGGTAACATCTTTTTCGATGGACAACCGCTTATAGTTGTCATGTAACGGACTTTCTTTAGTGGTCATAAAGCGTGTTCCCATCGCAATTCCTTCCGCACCTAAAGCCAGCGCTGCGGCCAGTCCCCGGCCATCGGCAAAACCACCGGCGGCAATAATCGGGATACTTACCGCGTCCGCCAAAGAGGGAATCAGCACGAGCGACGTTACATACTCACCGTGCGCGGCGGCTTCGTATCCCGTAGAGATAACTGCATCCACTCCGTATTCCTGCGCCCTTTTAGCATGACGGGCATTGACAACAGTCGCGACAACTTTCCCGCCGTAAGCGTGCGAAGCTTTGACAATCCAATCACCTTTTCCCAGGGCAAAATTTATTACCGGCACTTTTTCTTCCAATAATACTTCGGCATTTTTTAAGGCCGCCGGAATAAGCAGGGTGGCATTCGCTCCGAAAGGCTTATCTGTAAGACTACGGATTTCCTTTATCGCCTGGCGGGTTTGCGCGGGCGTATAGGGACCGGTAGCGAGAATCCCCAGCCCTCCGGCATTGGAAACTGCCGCTACCATTTTCGGTACGCTGATCCAGCTCATACCGGATAAAATAATGGGATATTTGATGCCAAATAATTCGGTAATACGCGTTTTCATAACCACTCCTTTTTCAATCGCGGGTATACCCCCCAGGCAATCCCGGGTCCCCAATTCCAACCGAAGGGACTGGTTGTTATACCCACCGCTTTCAGTCCCGCTATTAGCGGGATTCAGCTTTCAAATTTCAATGCACTTCGTTTTTGAAATTTGAGTCTTATGAATAAAAATTCAGGCAGGGCTAGTCCTCAAACTGCCGCCCCGCCTGAAAATTATTTTTCATAACTACTTCGCCTGCAGAGCCCGGCCAATGGTCATTATCTCTGCTTCTTTGGTTCCTTCGTAAAGCTCCAGAATTTTCGCATCGCGATACCATTTTTGAACAGGATATTCTTCAATGTAACCGTAGCCACCGTGCAGTTCAACTGCATAATTGGCGCAAAATACCGCTGTCTGTCCGCCGTAGAATTTTGCCATTGCCGCCAGCGTGTAATCGGGAGTTCCCTGATCAATCAACCAGGCCGCTTTGTAAACAAGACCGCGCAGAGCTTCTATACGTATTGCCATTTCCGTTAACTTCATCTGGGTAAGCTGATATGATCCCAGAGGTGCACCAAAGGCTGTTCTTTCCTTGACATATTTAACGCTTGTTTCCAAACAAGCTTCCGATAAACCCAGCGCCTGGCCGGAAACCATAACTCTGGTGGTATCGAAAAAGTGCATCAGCTCGCGAAAGCCATGCCCTTCTTTTCCTACAAGATTGGATTGAGGAACACGTACATCTTCCAGAGCAATTTCCGCTGTATCACTGGCGCGAATTCCCATTTTGCCATGAAGTTTGTTCCGCGTTACTCCCTGGGCATCAGCCGGAATAATAATCAAACTGAAGCTGTTGTGCTTTTTTTCTTCCGGATTGGTAATGCACTGAGTAACCATAAAATCACAGACTGTACCATTGGTAATAAACATTTTATTACCGTTGATCACATAGTCACTTCCATCCTTGACGGCCCTTGTCTTATAACCGGCAACATCGGTCCCGGCATTCGGCTCGGTAAAGGAGCCGGCACTGACTTTGTCGCCTGCACAAACAGGCGCCAGATAAGTCTTTTTCTGTTCTTCGCTGCCATACTGAAAAATTGATTCGCAACCGAATCCCGCAGCTACAACATTCAATCCAATACCCATATCCACCTTGGATAATTCTTCCGTAATAATGGCATTGCCTAAAATTCCGGCACCGGCTCCGCCATATTCTTCCGGAATCCAGGCGCCAACCAGACCATTTTCCGCTGCTTTTTTTCTAATTTCCGGTGTGTATTTTTCCTGTTCATCGCATTCCTGGGAAAACGGCGTTATTTCCGCCACAGCAAATTTGTAGGCCATTTCCTTCAACATCTTCAGTTCTTCAGTTAAGTTAAAATCCATTTCCTATCTCCTTTAAGCTTATTTTGTCTGGCGGAAATCACCAGTACAAGTCTTTTTGTGAGCTGCAATTTTTTCTTAATTGAATCTTATGAGTTTTATCCACTCGGTCTTGAGAAACATTATGCACCGATAAATATTTGCGCGGTTTCGCCGTTTTGAAAAAGCTTCTTCTTGCGCCACTGAACCAGCTTTCCTATTTTTTGCTATAATCGTAAACACCCTTGCCTGATTTGCGTCCAAAGTTGCCGGCGCGAACAAGTTTTCTCAAAAGAGGAGCCGGCCGGTATTTATCACCAAGCTCCCGCTGCAATCCTTCGACAACACGCAGTAGCGTATCGTTGCCAACCAGATCAGACAGAGCAAGAGGGCCGATAGGATGGTTGCAACCCAGAACCATGCCTTTATCAATATCTTCCGCAGTAGCCAAACCTTCATCCAGAACGAAGAAGGCCTCATTGATCATAGTGCAGAGGATTCTGTTCACAACAAATGCCGGGGCCTCTTTGACGATAATTACTTCTTTGCCGATTTTCTTGCCCCAGGTTTTAGCAATCTCCAGCGTCTCATCAGAAGTTTGATGACCACGAATTATCTCCAGCAAACGCATAACCGGAACGGGATTGAAAAAATGAGTCCCAATGAAACGATCCGGTCTTTTGGTCACGGAAGCCATTTCGGTAATGCTAAGGCCCGATGTATTCGTAAAAAACAAACAATGCTGAGGCACTATTTCTTCGAGTTCGGCATAAACCTTTTTCTTCACCTCCATAACTTCAATAACAACTTCGACAACCACATCTGCTCCGGTTGCAGCCTCTTTTAAGTCCAACGTTGGCTTAATACGGGCGAGAATTGCGTTCATTTGCTCTTGTGTCATTTTACCTTTTTCTACATCACGGCTCAGATTTTTTTTAATGTTGTTCATACCGCCATCAATGAATCTCTGCTCAATATCTCTCAAAGTAACTTCATAACCTGCCTGTGCAGAAACCTGTGCAATGCCATTTCCCATCAGGCCAGCACCCAACACACAAATCTTCTTAATTTCCATTACCGTTTCTCCTTCTATCTGTCTATTTTAATTGGATAAATAATAAATTACTCTTTTATCCAGTATTGAAAATTTTATTGAAAGCTAACAGACTAAGTATATTGAAGTCAAGAAAAACCCTCAATAAAATTGAAGAAAATATTTGATCCCGCTCACGCGGGACGAGCGTTAATTCTCGTGAGCGAGCTCGCGATATAATGATGTTCATTTCATACCTCGAAAGCTTGCTGCGAGGTGGTTGATTCGCATAGCGAAACGTGATATGTCAAAATTCACTCATGCATATAATAATTGATGGTTACAACTTAATTCGACAATCGGATTCCCTGCGCCGTCACGAAAAACAAAGTTTGGAAGCCGGCCGCCGTGCACTAATTCACAAGCTGTCTGAATACAAAAGAAAAAAAGGACATAAGATTACCGTCGTTTTTGACGGCTGGGAGACAGGCTCAGCCCAGGAAGAACGCGACCGGCAGGGGAATATCAACATCATTTACTCGCGCCGCGGCGAAAAAGCAGATGATGTGATCAAAAGATTAGCAGATAATAGTTCGGAAGAAACAATAATCATTTCCTCTGACCGGGAAATTGCCTCTTATGTAACGAGGCACGGCAAAACCGCACTTTCTTCCATCGAATTTGAAATGCTGATGTACAAAGCCATTACTGAAGCAGCGATTAGCGACTTTGCCGAAGGGAAAGAAGCTGATGACGAAAACGATCATCATTCCTCCAAAAAGGGACCGTCAAAAAGATTGCCGCGCGCCCGCAGACATGCCCAGACAAAGATCAAGAAGCTTTAGGGGCCGTTACGAAATAATGCTTACATTTCGTTACGGCCCCTAAAGCCGGTTACTTATGTTACCGATGTTTAGTTATTGTTAGCGAACGGCTTAGCACAGGCTTTAATCAGGAAATTTTCCAGTAACAGTTGCGGATCTCTGGACGAAGATTTGAACCGGCGATCGATTTCGAGCAAGTCATCAAGATAGCCTATCAACACCGGATAAGAAAATCGTCCGCAATTGCGCAGAGCATTAAAAATAACAAAAGGATGCTTGCCCGTCAGAAAATCTTTCGGTAATTCTTTTGTAGCAGCCAGCTCACTCAATGCAGAATGAATATTCTTCTGGAACCAGCCATATTCCATACTGCTACTAAATTTTGGCAATTTCCCGGAGTTGACTAAAATTTTTGCGTGCAGCAAAAAACGGATTTCTCTGACGATCATTGTGAGAATCATCAAGTGATGCAACCCTTGATCCAATAAAGCTTTCAGGGCATGGAGTGCGGCCAGTTGATTTTTTTCGCTTAAGGCTGTTGTTAAGTCAAAAATGGAATCTTCCCTGGTTTTGCCGACAACCTCTTCGACATCCCCCTCCTCAATCACCGGACGATCACCGACAAAAAAGATAAGCTTTTCCATTTCCATAATTGATCGGCGCAATTCAAATCCTGTTTTTTTCCCCAAACTAACCCAGGCCGTCGGCGATAGCTTCTTTTTATAACACTCCAGCAATTTTTGAATTTGTTTTTGGAGAGCTTCTTTTTGTGCTACTTCTCCCTTAGCTATGCTAAAATTCAGGACAATTCCCTGCTGGGCAATCATCTTGTATATTTTTCTTCTTTTATCGACGGTTTCCGCCGTAAAGATCAGGCAGTTACCCCCGGGAAGGCCATTTTGAAAAATTTTTTCCAATCGTTCTATTTTATCTGTCCCGGATAATTCAGCAAGACCTAAATTTGAGCAAATTTCCAATATACGGGGAAGCCATTTTTCACGGTCTTCGCCTGAATCCCCTGCAACAACTTTGCTCCACTGCCCATCGGAAATACGCTGCCAACCGTTTTGGCGTAAATCTTCCAGAGAAAATCCTGCCAGTTTGAGGAAAGTTAAAAAATATTTTGCGGCTTTGGAGGGATTATCATCAACATTATTACGTATTTTTTGAACCAGATCAGCCAGATTATCACTGGAATGGAAAATTGTTGTATTGCGAACCACCACAACTTTCCTGCCGCCTAATAGTGAAGGTGTTAAAATGTGTTCAATCAGGTTGTCAACATCAGTGTTTTCGCCATCCAGGTAAAACAGGCCAAAATCACGGTCTGTTGGGGGTATAATTAAGTCTAAAATTTGCTGGAGAGTCTCACTAATTAAATATTCTTCTTCGCCGTAAAGAAGATAACAAGGAGCGATGACACCTTTTTTCAGATCAGCCAGCAATTTTTCCGATGCCATAAGATGTTATACTCTCGAAACTGCCAGATAATATTATTCCATTCCCAAATCAAGCGCTACCTTTGTTGGCACAGCCTGCCCCGGCGCAGGCCGGGGTCGTCGGTTTCCTCAACGTATTAGTTATACGCCTCGTCATCTCCTCCTAGCCGCCGCGGTATCATCTGTGATTTGGAAAAGAAATTAATCAAACTATAACATACTTTTTGATGTGGCGAACGGCTTCTTCAGGATTATCAACAATTTGAATAAGATCAAGATCAGCCGGAGAAATTTTCCCCTCCGTCAACATGGTGTTTCTTATCCAATCAAAAAGACCTTGCCAATACTTACCGCCCATGAGGATTACGGGAAAACTTTTAATTCTCCTGGTTTGAATTAAAGTCAATGCCTCAAATAATTCATCCATAGTACCAAATCCGCCCGGCAGAATGACATAAGCTACCGCATATTTAACGAACATTACCTTGCGGATGAAAAAATATTTATAATCAAGGTGAACATTAGCATAGGGATTTGGTTTTTGCTCAAAAGGCAGGCGAATGTTCATCCCTATCGATTTGCCGCCACCTTCACTGGCACCCTTATTTGCCGCTTCCATAATACCCGGGCCGCCACCAGTGATCACATTAAACCCATTTTGGGCTAAAAGAAGACCCAATTTTTCAGCTTTTTGATAATATTCATCTTCCTGCTTAACCCGTGCCGAACCGAAAATACTGACAGCATTATGAATATTGGACATTGTTTCAAAGGCATCGACAAATTCTGCCATGATACGAAACATTCGCCAGGATTCTTCAATGGAAAGCGCATCAACTACATATTGTTTTTCGTCCATGCGGCAAATACCCCCCGGAAGCAAGGCATTCTGAATAATTGAGAATGCAGAAACGGTCTTTTGCTGTAACTGTCCGAATATTCGGGCTGAAGGCGGAATCATGTTAATAAGGGCAAGACCAAAATCGCCTACAATTGCTGACTTTGCCGGCTCCAATCATCGGCTTCTCAACGGATAACCTGATAAACTCAAAGCACCGGGCTATTAAAGTTATCCGTTTATCGATCGGTAAAGCTCTCTTTTGCTCAGTTACTACGGCGTCTTTGCACCTTGGCCAATCGCCGGCGCGCTTCAATTGTTTTTCTCTTTTTCTTCACCGATGGTTTTTCATAGGCGCGGCGAACTTTCAATTCTTTAAATAAGCCGCTTTTAGAAAGTTTGTTTTTCAAAATTTTCAGAGCTTTTTCTACATCATTATCAATTACTTTTACTTCCAATGTAATCCTCCTGGTTTTTATAATTCATGATCATGTCTTTGAGAAACAATGGGTCTGATACCCTCCGCTTTGCTGGATTGTTCAACTTACCAATTTCTCCTTGTGAACTAATAGGTTATGCCCTGCGTATTGGAAATTGGAGTTTCACAAACAAAAAAAGGGCAGTACGGCGCAGTGCAAATCACTTGCCGTAAACTACCCTGGAAATTTTCAATCAGTTCTTAATCACGCTCCTTACTTAAGAAACAACACTTTTCAAAGCTTTCAAGAAAGCAGTGTTTTCTTTGCGATTTCCTACCGTAACCCGGATACAGTTGGGCATCAGGGTAGAGTTTAAATTTTTAACTATTATGCCTTTTTCAACAAGTTGCTTGTATATGCGATCTGAATCAAAAGCGCAACTAAAAAAAATAAAATTTGCACGGGAAGGAAAAGGCCGAATTCCGTCAATATTTTTCAATCCCCGATAAAGTTCCTCGCGCCTTGTTACAATTTCTGCAACATGACCTGCGAATTCTTCCTGATAATCAAGAAAGAAACCGGCGGCTACCTGGGAAAGCGAATTAACATTATACGGCAATCTGACCTTGTCCATTTGAGCAATCAGATCGGCGTTTCCTATCAGGAAACCCAATCGCATGGCTGCCAAACCCACTTTGGAAAGCGTTTTTAAAATGATGAAATTATCATATTTCTTCAGCAGAGGCAACAAGGTTGCCCCGGAAAATCCGGCATACGCCTCATCTACGATAACGATCCCGGAAGTTTTTTGAAGAATTGCCTCTATTTTGTCTCTATCAAAACAATTTCCGGTAGGACTATTAGGATAGCTCAAATAAACAAGTGCCGGAAAATTTGATTTAATTTTGCTTATCATGGCGGGGAGATCAAGATCATAGTTTTCATCCAGCGGCACTTCGACAACTTTATTACCGGTATTGATACCGATGATTTTGTACATAACGAAAGTAGGAACCGGAACCAGTACGCCATTTGTTTTCCCTTGCAGAGTCAGACAAAGGATTTGAATTAGTTCGTCAGATCCGTTGCCCAGCATAATCATGTCTTTATTCACACCATAATATTTGGCAAATCTCTCCCGCAACCGGAAAGAACCGGCTTCGGGATAGCGATTTAGTTCAACTTTGCCGAATGCCTCCAGGAGTTTCTTTTGCAAAGCCTTCTTGAAGCCAAAAGGACTTTCATTGGCATCCAGTTTTATGTCACCAGTTAATTCCGGTGCTATATAGCCTTTTTGCTTGAATATTTCCTTATTCACTAAATCTTGGAGTTTCATTTGTCTTCAATTCCCAATTTTAAAGAGTTCTTCTTTCTGTTCATGTTCCATTTTAAATCTGCATATTTTTGCATTAATTTGGTCACAAGATCTTCTTCCGCAGAGGTCAATGTTCCTTCTTTGATTTCCCTGCTCAGCACTGCCTTAAAACCTTTTTTTAAACTGGCACAAATTTCCTTTTCGTCAACCGGTCGGTCAAGCTCTTCATTAATTGCCGCAACAGAATCTTTCAGCTTTCGCAATTGCAAATCAGTACGCATTGGTAATAACAATGATGCCGTTTTAACCGGATCAAAACCTGTCAATATAGAACCGTGCTGCAGGAAACCACCGCCGGATCTCATTTGAGCACTGCCGCAAATTTTACGTCCGGAAACAAGGAGCTCGTTTCTGGACGGTATGGAAAAGCAACATGCTCTAAAATCAGTATCGTGCAAAGTGCGGCCTGTTTCCGCCAGAACCGCTTCTATTCCCAAACAGGCCAACCCGTGAGCAATACAATTGCTGATAATTTTATATGTTCCTAAAATATCGGGGGGAAATGATACTTCAGTATTGCAGGCTATAACGGAATAGGTAACTTCATGGCAATGGAAAACGGCCTTTCCCCCACTGAGCCTGCGGACAATATCGACACCGTCCGCCCGGCATTTTTCAACATTAACTTCTTTTTTAATATCCTGAAAATAGCCAATGGATACTGCCGTCGGCCGCCATCCGTAAAATCTAATCGTGGGAGGTTTTTTATTTTTTATTGTTTCGCGAAAAATGGCTTCATCAATAGCCATATTTTCAAACGCATTATAACATTGAAAGTCTAAAACCCTCCAGGCCATAAAGGGACTCAGTCCGTGTCTTCCTCTTGCATTATGAAATCATGGTATCCTGTCGCATCAAGCAAGTCATCTAGTTGTCCCAAGTCATCCATTTCAATTACCACCAGCCAGCCAATATCATGCGGGTCACTGTTTATTATACCAATATCATCGTTAATATCTTCATTAACACTGACAATAGTTCCACTGACCGGAGAAACCAAATCGATTACCGCCTTGGTGGATTCAACAGAGCCAAATGTTTCATCACGTTCGATATAAGTATCGTTTTCCGGAAATTCAACAGACAGGATTTCTCCCAAACGTTCCTGAGCATAATCCGTAATCCCCAATGTAGCCATATCTCCATCAATCCGCACCCAGATATGTTCACGGCTGTAAAGGAGATCTTCTGGAAATATTTTCATAACAGCATAACCTCTGCTTTTATTCGATAATAATTAGTCCTTTATCCATTTTTGTCAGCTTTTCGCAACTATTTTTTTTAACTAAAATTGTATCTTCGATTCGAATACCCCAATGGCCCGGTAAATAAATCCCGGGTTCAACTGTAACCACCATCTGTTCTTCTAAAATATCTGGAGAATCGGAAGCAAGGCGAGGAGCCTCATGAACTTCCAAACCGACACCATGACCGGTTCCGTGTGAAAAATACTTTTCATATTTTTCTCCAAAAATATCTCGTGCGCAGCGGTCAATTTGAGCGGCGGCAGTGTTCGCCCGAACAGCAGCAATGGCCCGATCATGCGCTTTTTTCACTAGCTGATAAACATTCTTTTGCTCATCTGTCAACTTCTGAAAAACAAAAGTACAAGTTTCATCAGAACAATAACCGTTGTATTTAACCCCAAAATCAATAACTATAAAATCTCCCGGCCTGATTTTTCTATCAGTCGGTTTAGCGTGAGGCAGGGCAGAATTTTCTCCGGAAGCGACAATTGTGTCAAAGGCAAGTTGATCTGCACCGGACTTCCGGGAGATTATTTCCAGCAGCAGGGCTATGTCTTTTTCGGTACAACCGGCTTTGATTTCCGGGATCAAAGCAGAAATTGCCGCGGAAGAAATTTCCGCCGCTCTTTTCATTAATTCAATTTCCGCTTCATCCTTATTGGCGCGGAGCAATTTCAGCTCATTACCCAGAGGCACTAAAACTTCCTGCTGCAATTCCCGGATCAATTGATTATATGTTTGCACCGCAATAGACCCTGCTTCAAAACCAATGTGTTTCAGAGCCAATTCCTGAACAGTCTTAATAATTCCTTTAATCTTGTCTTTGTATTCAATTATTTCTACATCTGCTACCTCTAATCTTGCCTGTGTTATATAGCGACCGTCAACAAGCAATACTATTCTATTTTCACCAATGATCAAAACACCATCGCTACCGGTAAATCCGGACAGGTAACGAATGTTATTCATATTAAAAAATATCAGGCCGTCAATTTTGAAATCGGGAAACTTCTGACGAATAATGGATCTTCTTACTGGTAAGATATTATTTTCACGTTGCATGCTTCTTTAACCTGCCAATATTTTCCAGCCAGCAGGACAAAGTTGTTATCAGATTATTTACTGACGGAACAGTGTCGCCGGGAGATGATTTTAGAGCAATAGCAGCTTTCACTGTATCGAGTTTTACCCTGGCCTGAACATTAGCCGGCTCTCTTTTGACAATTTCCGTCAGGATATCCGCCGCTGTCTTCGAATGGCCCTGCTTAATATACAGGTCAGCCAGAGTCAGAGTATAAAATTCCGGGCCGGGGCTATCGGCGTTATCTGATTCATCAACTTCTGAGGCAAGATGTTCTTCTTTTTGCAGCAGAGCGATTTTTTCAGCGACTTCCTGCGAATTTTCCGCAAGAGGATTGAGAGAAAGGAATTTCTGATAGCACGAAACTGTGTCCTGATTTAATCCCTTTTCCCGATAGGCATCAGCCGACCGTAAATAAACAAATGATAAGCCGGCAATATCTTTTTCTAATCCTCGCAAAATATTCCGTGATTCTTCAATCCTTCCCATTTCGATCAACACAAGATTGATATACGCCCGGGCGTCAACATCAAGAGGAAATAATGAGAATCTTTGCTCGGCCATACTAAGAGCTTCCGGCAGCATTTTTTGACGCCAAAGCGTTTCCACCTGATTAACAAAAACCAACCGGTCTTCTTCGAATTGATTATTTTCCATATATTCCGTTAAATATATTGATTTATTTTAATGATTGCAAATAGCTTTCAGACTTTTGCCCAAAAGAAGACTGAGGTGATAGTTTAATCACTGCCTGAAATGCTTTTCTGGCCTTTTCGGTATCTTTAATTCTCAGATAGCATTCACCCAGCATGAATTGAGCATCATAAAGCGAGGAATTCAGTTCTACTGATTTCTTAAAATGAGCGATAGCCTCTGAAATATTATTTTGATCGAAATATACAAGACCGATATTTTTTTCTATTCGTGACCGCAATTTAGTCATCGGCTCTCGGAGGAGAGCTTCCTGATATTTAATCAGGGCAGTCTTATAATCTTTTTTCGCATAATAAGCCCAGCCGGCATTATAAAGGGCCATCGCGGGCGTATCATAAATCGGATTAGCCAATGCCCGATCGAATTCCTCTATTGCCTGATCCCAAAGTTCCATATCCGAATATAGGGTACCCAAGTAATTATGAGCTTCGGAATAGTCTTCTTTAAGAGAAATTGCTTCCTTAAATTCTTCGATGGCTTTATCTCTCATTCCTTTGCCGTGATAGGCCATTCCCAGAAAATAATGAATTTTATGATCATAAGGAGAGTATTTTTTAGCTTCGAGCAATTCTTTGGCGGCATTATTATATTGCCTCATTTCAATAAATGATATGCCTTTATTTAAAAACATCTCCGCCTGTTCTCTATGCCAGGGAGTATTGGTGCACGCGCAAAGTTGCATTAGCAGGAACAAAAGAGGAATAACTAATATTTTAGATAAGGATAGTTTCATTAATCATCATGCTGAATATTTAGGATATGTAAATTGTTGAGCAATATTTTTTGGATTCTCTTTAAATTCACCGCAAGAAATCACTTTATTAATTTATCATTTTTTCGGCGCTCTCAGAAAAACCGGAACCCTGTAATATCTTCGGCGTTACAAAAATTAAAAGCTGTCTTTTTTGCCTGCTTGTGCTGTCGGATTTAAACAACCAACCTAAAACAGGAATCTTCTGGAGCCAGGGAAGACCACTGACAGTTTTATCATCCTGTGTTTTTAATATACCACCGATAACAACTGTGTCGCCATCTTTAATTACCACAGTTGAATCCACTTCATTCTTGCGAATGGGTGGATTCCCTTGAAGTGTCGCCGCCAATGCATAATTGGGTACGTCATTGGAAGCTTTTATGGACATGGAAATTTTCCCTTCATCGGTAATTTTTGGCGTCACTTCCAATTTTAATAAAGCTTCTTTAAAAGCAACTGTTGGGGGAGTAGTACCGGATCCCGGAGTTACGTAAGGAACATCGTCGCCTTGTTTAATTGTCGCCTTAATACCTTCCATAGTCACAATTTTTGGTGCGGAAATAATTTTTCCCGACGTCGTAGATTCCAGGGCGGCCAGCTGAACTTCGAGAAAAGCCGCCGCACCGCCGAAGACAACTCCCAGCGTCGGTGAAGCCGCAGTCAATACTGACGCCGGGAAATTAACTGCAGCCATTTGTATCGGCGTCGTAAATCCTGAGGTAATCTGCGAAGGATAATTTTGCGAGTATTGCCTGGTTGTCAAAGTATTGGAACCGCCGGCAAGACCCAGTCCATAATCGCCGCCCGAAACCGCTTGATTACTTCCAAATCCCCATTGCACACCAAGATTTCTGACAAAATCCTCTGTCGCTTCCACAATTTTCGCTTCAATTAAAATCTGCTTTAACAAGCCTTTGTCTGCAGAAAGTTTCTGTTCTCTTGCTCTGCGTTGATCATCAGCTTTCTGTTGATCTTCTTCCGCTCTTACTTTGTCACCTTCATCTTTCTTCTTTTTTTCCAAAGTCATAACGCTGATGATGTTACCATTTTTTCTCTTCGCTAAACCGTTTATCTCCAATATTGTATCCAAGGCCTGTTCCCACGGAACATTCTTCATTGTCAATGTTACTTTGCCTTTCACATCGTCGCCGGAAACTATGCTAACATTTCCGTATTCAGCCATCAGACGCAAAGCATCTCTGATTTCGGCGTCTTGAAGATCAATGGTAACAAGTTTATCAGTATTTTTTTTTGCCGTTTCCGTTTTAACCGGCATTCCTCTACCCGATGATGCTGCCGAAACAAGTGTTTTATTTTCCGATAAAGTAGAGACATTAAAATCAATATAAATAATTTTACCTTCCTGTTTTACAGCATAAGGAACAGCTTCCTTTATATTAACAGTTAAATAAACCCACTGTTTGCCTTCTAAAGATTGTTGCACCGGTGTTACCTGGGCAATATTGTTTAATACATTTTCGCCAAAAGTACGCCGCAAATTTTCCGGCACAAACATATCTTCTAATTTAACAAGCAGGGTGCCATCGGTTTGACTTTCCACACTAACAGCCGGTTGAACGGATACAACAAGCTCAATTCTTTCTTTACCCGGCAATTTCTCCAATATAACATTTTCCAGATATCCTGTTTCGGCAACAACATTCTTAGCCTTACCTTGATCGGCGGCAGCGGCTACTGCTGCCGGAATACAGATAAACACCCATAAAGTTATTATTAGAACAACAAATATGTTGGATGAATATTTTTTCATGGTTTTACCTCATCTTAGTTTTTATGAAGTTTTACAATAATTCTTTTTGCCTTTTTTGTTTTATATTCTTCAACAATAACGCGATCAGGCAAAATTTCTATGACTTTCCCGTTATTTACGCCAATATGTGTTCCGACAATTAAAGGATAATGTTTTTTTGTCCCATCATCTACTACAATAGCTACCCGGCGGCTATGGTCACCGGCAATTCCCACAAGCCGGAATTGATCAACCTCAGTTCTTTGCAGAGGATAAATTGAACTTACACCCTTCTTTTCTGCTTTCTTTTTAGCGGCAATCTCTTCTTCCACAAAAGGCCGGAAAGGATCGGGTTTGCCTGAAGGATTATAACTATATGTACTTTCCGCAGTCGGAGCACTGGGTGGCGGTGATAATAGCTGTTCCGGTACTGGCTGCTTTAATGGAGCAAATTTCGCCGGAAGGAGAGGCGATGCTTTTTTAGCATCAGCAGCAAAAAGCCTTTCTGTACTTAAAAAACCGGCAAAAATTATTAAAGTAATAAGAGTAATTTTTCTCATTTGGCCTTTTCGCTTAGAGGTTCTTTTTTGTCCACAAACATGTATGTCTTTATTGTGCAAGACGTATTGATGATGTAACCTTTTCCTTTAACATCTTTTCTTTCACCCATAGAAATATCGGAAATATTGACAATACGGGGCAATTTGGCTACCTTTTCAAAGAAATAGACAATATTTTGATAAGAGCCAATCACCGTCACATTAACAGGAATTTCCTCGTAAAATGGCTCCTGTTGAGGCTGCGGAGATTTCTTGGTGTCAACGGGGTTGGCGTCGGCCGCCTTCTTAGGGTCAACCTGTTTTTGATCTGATGGTTTTAATAATGCGGCTGCTTTGGGCTCCTGCTTATCCATAGTCTTCGGTATTGCTGCTTTAGGCTCAAACA
Organism: Deltaproteobacteria bacterium; assembly: GCA_025361065.1. Taxonomy (GTDB): domain Bacteria; phylum Desulfobacterota; class Syntrophia; order Syntrophales; family Smithellaceae; genus MVRV01. Next base: position 19,862 of record JANYAY010000180.1, on the reverse strand, counting down.
ATAAAAAATCAATACCGGCATCTTTACCCGCCAGAGCAACAGAATGGAAAAGTCCGGGAATTTCCCGCTGGGCGGGAAGTTTTTGCAAGGCTATATTGTAATTATCTCTAAGCGCTGCGACCTCGGCTTTATATTTTTTAAACTGCAGCACATTTTTTTCTTTTTCCTTTATTTGGCTTTGTAGTTCTTCTAATTTTTGATTCAGGGAAGTTTTCTTCTCGATTGCTGCCGATAAAAAATAAAACCAATCAAAATAACCAACAACAAAAATGACTGAAACGATAATCAGTGCTTTGACTTTCGGAGATAATTTTTTTATGTCATCCATGTTGATGGGCATAGATTAAAATCCTTTTTTCATGACACAGGAAAAACTAAATTGCTGTAAAGTAATACCGCCAACTTCCGTCTTTTTTGAAGAAACCAAATCGACAGATTTTATTGGTTCAAATTTTTCAATAGTCTTCATAAAATCAGCCACAATTATATTATCCCGGCCAACTCCTTCAATCGTTAAATGATCGTTTTTTTGGACGATCCTGACAAGCCAGATATTTTTAGGAGGAACAAGTGCCGCTAAATTGTCTAATGTCTTAACCGGCACTAAACGATTTTCTTCCAAGGTTTTAATAACTTCAAGTTTTTGTTCCAGCTCTTTTTTGTCTTTTTTAAATTTATCCAAATCACCTATTTTTTTATTCAAATCGACTAGTTTTGTTTCTGATTCTTTGATCTGAGCTTCCAGATTTCTAATAGAGGAAGATAAATTAAACTGAACAAAAATCAAAAGAAGGATAAAGACGATAAAAGAACCACCAATAATACTTATCTGGCGGGCAATATTTTCTTTCTTTTCTTTTTCGCGGTAGGGTAAAAGATTAATTTTAATCATTTATCATCCATTTTTCTTAAACCTAACCCTATGGCAACAGCAGCAATGGGGCTGATGCTCTCGAGCGTCTTGGCGTCAATGTTTTTCTTGTCATAACCAATTTTTAGGAAAGGATTGATTATTTCTGTTTCTATATTCAGTCTTTGCGATAAAGTTGCGGCAAGACCGCAAATTCTTGCCGAACCGCCGGAGAGGAAAACGTGTTTAATATTTTCCCCACCAAAAGTGGAACGAAAATAATCAATTGATCTTTCAATTTCCGAGCAAATCGGCTCGGCAAAATCCAAAATGCTGTTTCTTAATTCCGTATTATCATCCTGATTGACATCAGGCAGGCATTCTATCTTATTTTTTTCAGCTTCTTCGAAGGATATCTTATATTTACCCTGCAATGCTTCGGTGATCGAATTACCGCCTAAAGTAAAATCCCGGGTAAAGATCGACATACCTCCTTTAATAATATTAATATTGGTAATGCTTGCTCCAATATTAACAATGACAACTATTTCGTTATTTTCATATTCATAATTCGTTTCGTACATCGTTTCCAGAGCAAAGGAATCCACATCCATAATCATTACATTGAGGCCGGCGTCGACGAGTGCATCGAGATAACTGTTGACAATATCTTTCTTGGCGGCGACTATTATAACGTCCATCTGATTGGGATTAAATTCATTGTCACCCAAAATTTGAAAGTCGTAATTAACATCACCCATATTATCAAATGGTAAATATTTTCCACCCTCATCCCGGATTAAGTCACGCAGTTCCGTTTCATTCATTTGAGCAAATGTAACTTTTTTAATAATTACTGAATTTCCGGAAAGAGAAGTAGCTATTCCTTTACGTCGTAAGCCGGAATTTTTGAAAAGCTCTTTGATCTTTAAAGATAATTCCTGGGCGTCAGCTAAAACACCTTCGACTATTATTCCTTTGGGTAGGGGGATTTGCAAAAATTTATTAAGAACATAACCATGAGATGAGCTGATCACTTCAGCCAATTTTATGGAACTTGAACCGATATCCAATCCAACTATCTTTTTGGAACCGGAAAAAAATTTAAAATCGAACATTAAAACACCGCCAGACATGTTTTCCCGGTGATGTGCTCTCCGAATTATCTGGAAAACCGGTAAACTATATCTCCCTTTTTAACCATACCCAACTCATTACGGGCCAGCGATTCAATATAAGCTAAATCACTTCGCAACAAAACAATTTTCTTTTTCAATTCATTATTTTCTGCCGCCACACCATTATTTAACAATTTTACCTGACTTAGCCTCTTACTCATTAAATAATTATCAACCAATCCTCTGTTGCCGAATGTTATTAAAAGCGCCATTAAAAACAAAAAAACAACCAAATATCTGCCGACTTTCATTTGGAAGCAATCCCCCTCCACGCACACGGCACATTACTATTATATGTCGGTTGTATTTTCAAAAACTTCATGATATTTTTTATGCAATGCTTTGGCGACTTTTAACTCCGAATTTTTTCTCGTCGGCAAACCTTTCTCCATCTTGGCAATTGTTTGCGGAGTTAATTCAGCTTTCCTTGCCAACTCTGATATGCTTAAAGGAATTTCCTCTCTAAATTTTTTCACTCTATTTTTTAGCATATTTCCTATTATACCTTAAAGGATTGCCTTATTTGTTGTGAATAAAAACACTAGATATAAGTAAAAGTCAAGGGAAAATATTTGATAATCATTAATATTAATTAATATTAATTAATATTAATGATTAAATGCCAGCTTGATTTTGTGTTGATATAACGGCCGTAAAGGCCTATAAATATAGGCTTTTATCAATAGAGTTGTACTGTTGATAACTATTTTATTAATTTAGATTTCTACAGAGGGTAAAATTTGCTGCGGCTCACCTAGAACAAAATTGCCGCTTTCTATCCATTCTTTCAAAGTATTGGCGATCTGCCGGGCTTTGTAATAACTGGAGAGTGGTGCGGTAATTACTTTTTTCCCATCGATCGTGATTGTTCCACTACGCAGATCCTTATAACTTACTTCAGCCAGAGACTTCGACACACCTTTAGGATAATCCATGCTGTAATCATAAACTTGAGTATAAATATCTTCGTCTTTCACTGCTGTGAAACGTGCCATATCTTCATCAAGAATGGGAATGGGAATACCTATCCCCACATACAAAGAAACCCCATAGCCAAGAATACTTGCCGCGGCCAGCCACTCCGGAGTCATTTCTTTTAAATTGCCCACTACCGCAATCGTACCGGCACCCTGTCGGGGAACGCCATTGGCCCCCCGGGGTCCATGAGGATTATGCTGGGTACCCGGCCAGGCGACAAACCCCTGTGCTCCGCCTAAGAATATACGTGTTCCGACACCAATAGTCCGGTAATACGGATCATTAAATAAGGGGCTTAATTGTCCTGCAGTTGCATAATTGGCATTGGCCATCCGCGGCCTCAACATTCCCATATATGTGTAAATTGTTGCATCCGATAAGTTTACGGCACAGTTGTAGTTTTGATAAGCATTCCGGGGATTAAATAACATTGCATTAGGCAAGTCGTTGATGGTAATATTTTTTTCAAATTTTCGCGCCGGATAACAATCTGTACCATAGCCTTCGGCTCTTAATTTAATTACATTTCCGGCGACAAGGTCTTCGATGACATGGCCTCCACCGTAATTAAATTCTCCGGGATAAACGCTGTTGAGAGGATCACCTTCGACGACTTCAGTGGCACCTATGTAACAATCAACGGCGGCAATACCGCCATAAGCCGGAACATCATTCAGCCAGACCTTGGATGCCCGGATTTTTGGAGAGGTATGACCAAAATTTAAGAATGCTCCCGAGGAACACATTGGGCTGAAAGTGCCTGTAGTAACAACATCTATCTTGCGGGCGGCCTCGACGGCGCCATTTTTCTCCACAATGCCGATCATCTCTTCGGCAGTAACGACAACAGCACAACCATCTTTGATCTTTTCGTTAATTTCTTTGAATGTCTTTTTAATTTTATGCTTTTTCATAACTTAAACATCGCAGGTAATCTATTTTGTATGGCTTCCATACCACCGTTTAATTTCAATTGCAAAACATAAGGGGAAATTATGTATGCCCAAAGCCTCCCGCTCCTCTTATCGTTGAATGCAATTCTGCAGCTTCTACCCATTCTACCTGATAGACTTTTTGAATGACCATCTGAGCCAGGCGCTGGCCACGGCGAATAAGAAAAGGCTTTTCCCCATGATTAATCACAATCAGGGCGATTTCTCCGCGATAATCCGCATCAATTGTGCCCGGTGAATTTAAGAGAGTAATTCCCTCTTTAATTGCCAGCCCGCTACGCGGCCTGATTTGTGCTTCAAAGCCTTCAGGCAGGGCGATAGCAATGCCCGTTGGTATTTTTTTTCTCCCGCCAGGTTCTATAATTTCCTCATGGGCAACTGCCGCAAAAATATCCATGCCCGCCGCCTGGTTAGTCATATATCGAGGCAGCGGAATATCCTCATTACCGGCAAGTTTTTGAATACAAACTTTCATTTTTATCATTTGCTTTCCAAAGAAGAATATCTTTGTTTTAGATTGATAGTTTATTGTCCATTAAAGAAAGGTCATATTTGGTGAGTACTGTTCTGTATCAGCAATTTCCTGCCGATACAGAACAGATTTTTCTCCGTTGCCTGGTGCTTAAGTTATTTATACTATTTTACTTCCTCAGCCATTGCCTCTTTCCGGCTAAGGCGAATTTTGCCCTGTTTGTCCATTTCCAGGACCTTTACCATAACTTCGTCACCTTCTTTAAGGACATCACTAACCTTGTTTACTCTTTCTTTGGATATCTGTGAAATGTGCAACAACCCTTCGGTTCCCGGTAATATTTCGACAAAGGCTCCAAAATCAACTATTTTCTTCACAGTACCACGGTAAATTTTCCCGACTTCGGCTTCTTCAGTAAGCCATTTGACCATGGCCACCGCACGGGCTGCCGCTTCGGCATCACTGGAGGCAATCGTTACCGTTCCGTCATCTTCTACGTCAATGGTAACACCAGTCTCGCTGATAATCTGCCGGATATTTTTCCCGCCCGATCCGATAACCGTCCGTACCTGATCTTCTTTAACCTTTACCGTCGTGATACGTGGTGCGTAAAGTGAAATATCCGGACGTGGTGCAGCCAGCGTCTCACGGATTTTACCGATGATATGCACCCGGCCGTCCCTCGCCTGGGCCAGAGCTTTGCGCAAAATGTCTTCAGTAAGTCCATCTATTTTAATATCCATTTGCATGGCGGTAATGCCCTTTTCCGTGCCGCACACTTTAAAATCCATGTCACCGGCATGATCTTCATCACCCAGAATATCCGATAAAATAACAACATCGTCTCCTTCTTTTAAGAGACCCATGGCGATGCCCGCCACAACATCTTTTACCGGAACTCCTGCATCCATAAGGGATAAAATTCCGCCACAAACAGTAGCCATAGAAGATGAGCCGTTAGAGGAAAGTATTTCAGAAACGATTCTGATCGTATAGGGGAAAACATCAGCCGAGGGTAAAACAGGGACTAATGCTTTCCGTGCCAGAGCTCCATGGCCTATTTCTCTTCTTCCCGGACTACGTAAAGACTTTGCCTCACCAACGCTATAAGGCGGAAAGTTGTAATGGAGAATAAATGATCGCCTTTCCTCCGCGGCAATATAATCCAACCGCTGCTCATCGGAAGATGTCCCCAAGGTTAGAGCAGCCAGTGCCTGCGTCTCACCACGATTAAACAAAGCTGATCCATGAGCACGGGGCAGAATTCCTACTTCCGAGCTAATAGGTCTGATATCCACAGACGATCTGCCGTCAATTCTCTTTTTATCCTTGATAATCATATTGCGCAATATGCGCCGCTCTATTTCTTCAACAATTCCGGCCACTTTTTTGCAAAGTGCCGCATCATCGGCGCCTATTTCTTTAATAACTTTTTCCCGTACTTCATCGAGCTTGCCATAGCGCTCCAGCTTGCGTGGCAGACCGTAGCCTTCCGTAAGACCGGCTAAAGCAGCGGTACTGACTTTTGCCGTCAGCTCTTCATCAGGCACAACTTTCTCTACCAGCCTTTTTCCCTTGCCCACTTCCTGCCGCATTTTATCCTGCAAATCAATAACGGGACGAATTGCTTCTAAACCAAACTTAATAGCATCAACAACGACGTCCTCAGCCACTTCTTTGGCATCACCTTCCATCATGACCAGTTCAACATCATAATCACGCCCTGATTTGCTGGGAGTAACTTTTCGGCCTACCATAAAAATATTTAATTCACTTTGTTGCATTTTCTCGGCACTGACGTTACAAACCAGCTCGCCGTTAATCCTTCCAATACGAACACCGGCAATCGGTCCTTTAAACGGGATGTTGGATATTTCCAAAGCTGCCGATGCTCCCACCATTGCGGCAATGTCCGAATCGTTTTCCTTATCCACAGAAAGAACTGTGGCTACCAGTTGCGTTTCGGAATAGTATCCCTTGGGAAAAAGGGGACGAATTGATCTGTCTATTATGCGTGATATTAATATTTCACGTTCATTAAGGCGTCCTTCCCTTTTAAAAAAGCCCCCCGGAATTTTTCCTGCGGCATATGTCATTTCCTGATAATCAACAGTCAAGGGCAGGAAATCTATACCTGCTCTGGCCCCTTTTAAAGAAACCGCGGTTACCAGAACTACCGTATCACCATAATAAACCAGTACTGAACCGTCAGCCTGACCGGCAACGTAATTCGTCTTCAGGGAAATACTGCGACCGGCAAAATCTGCACTAAATATATTGCTCATTTATTTTCCTCCATTTTCCTCATATGTACTGGCAATCAGATATTCAAGGGCGAAATGCAATAGCCGACTGCTCCCAGCAGATCAACTGCTGTAGCCAATCGGATCAGCTATTGCCTTCCGTCCTTGAATAGGTACTTACTTCCTGAGTCCCAGACGTTTAATTACACTTCTGTATCGCTCGACATCATTATCTTTAATATAATTAAGAAGTCTTCTTCTCTGCCCGACAAGCTTCAAAAGACCACGACGGGAATGGTGATCTTTTTTATGAGACTTAAAATGTTCAGTGAGATATTCGATCCGCGCGCTGAGCAGTGCGATCTGGACTTCCGGAGATCCCGTATCTTTTTCATGAAGCCGGTATTCTCCAATAATTATTGTTCTTTTTTCGGTAGTTAACACGCTTTTTTCCTCCCTATTGATTAATTCCTTGTTATCTAAATTTTATCTGTCAGTTTTGAACATTGTTAAAAACTCGCACAATCCTGGCTGCCTGACATTTTTCGTCAATGACAGAGAAATTGCTCACCGGTGTCACCATTTCTACTATGGCAACAAGATAACCGCTGCGGTTAATGAACTTTACCATATCCCCCGTTTCCAGAAAAGGGAGAACATGGGCCTTCATGGTCTCCACAGAAGGCTGAAATCCGTCGCGCAACTTATTGACAAAGCCATCTTCAACTTGAATGGAAGTCAACAAAGGTAACAGCTTTGCCATCGGCAACAGCTTTTCCAAAAGTTCACGCCTCTTTTCCTGAGGTGAACTATCTGCCAGGGGAATAGCCATATCTTCCGAAAAAAAACCGCTACGCAGCCGGCGTAGGCTGCATAAACAGGCTCCACAACCGAGCAGATTACCGATATCGGCACATAAAGTTCTGATGTATGTTCCCTTGGAACAGGCAACCCGGAAAGTTACCCGGGGGTAAGCAATATCCTCTACGATAATGTATTGGATTTCCACTTCCCGCGGCTCCGTTTCAATGATAATCCCCTTGCGTGCCCATTTGTACAAAGGCTCTCCGCAATGTTTAATTGCCGAATATGCCGGAGGTACCTGTTTGATTTTACCCACCATCCGGGTTAATGCTGCCCGAATTTCTTCAACCGACACTATATTATCAGACTGGCCGGTAATTTTCCCATCCGTATCCAGTGTATCCGTTTGAACACCGAGCAACATTGTCGCCCGATATTCCTTGCTGTCATCAGATAAAAACCTGGCCAGTTTGGTCGCTTCATTCAGACAAACAGGAAGAACTCCCGTTGCCATGGGATCAAGGGTTCCCGTATGGCCAACTTTTTTAGCACCCAATATTTTTTTTACTTGGGCGACAACATCATGTGATGTAAGACCCGCCGGCTTGTCGATAATAACGACCCCATCCATATATAATTATAATTCCTTAATTGCTTGCATAATCTTAAATTTAATTGACTCTATATCACCTTCAATTCGGCAGGCAGCAGCGTTAACGTGACCGCCACCGCCGAACTTTTTTGCTATTTTTTCTACGTTAACTTTACCCTTGGAACGTAAGCTGAGCTTAAAACCATTGCTCGCCATCTGGGTATAAAGCACCGAGATTGCAATTCCCTGCACGGCACGGGGAATGTCTACAAAACCATCCGTGTAATCAAGTGATGCTCCCGTTTCCTGCAGCATTTCCCGGGTCACAACGAGCGAACCCACTTTCATTGTCAGATCAAGGGATAGTGTCTCCAGTGTTTTGGCCAGCAATTTTAGCTTGGCCGGAGGATCGCTTTCGTAAATATTTTCCGAAATCCATTGTGGATCAGCACCATTTTCCACTAATGTTCCCGCCGCCCGAAGTGCATCCTCATGTGTGTTGGAGTAACGGAAGCCACCTGTATCCGTAAGAATTGCCGCATATAAATTGGTGCAAATATCTTTGGTCATTGTGATACCCATTTCTTTCATCAGACGGAAAATTAATTCGCCTGTTGAGCTGGCCTGAGCATCGATCAATTTTATCTCACAAAAACCGCCATTGGAAACATGATGATCAATATTAATCAGTTTTTTTATTTTACCAAATTTCTCTGTTTGATCACCTATGCGCGTAAGCTCACTGCAATCAAGTATAAAAGCGGCCTCGTATTGTTTTATGGCGCCCAGTTCATGAACAATGTTTTGTGAAGCCGGCAAAAACCGGTAATGTTCCGGTGTACTATCCTGATTATATACGACTGCCTTTTTCCCCAAATCCCGGAGCATAAGATAAAGAGCCAGTTCCGAACCAAGCGCATCACCATCGAGCCGGACATGGGAGGTTATGAGAAAGCTTTGTCCTTCATTGATGGCTTTAATAATATCTTTAATCATTTTCTTTTTCTTCCTTAGCGATATCCGCCAGGAGCTTATCTATCCGGTTACCGTACCCAAATGACTGGTCATGAACAAACATAATTTCGGGAACACAGCGTAACTGCAATCTTTTGCCTAATTCCCGGCGGACAAAACTGGAGGCATTCACCAAGCCCGCTTTAACTTCCGGCGAACAATCATCTTTACCCATTTCTACAAAATAAATTTTGGCATTGCGCAGATCGTCTGTCACCTTCGCCGAGGTAATGGTTATCGCATGGACTCGCGGATCCTTAACTTGCTTGAATATTATATCGGATAGCTCGGCCATAATCAATTCGGCCACCCTGTCTGCTCTTTTAAAGTTCATCGTACTTGCCCGTATCCCAATTAGTCTCTTCCAGAAAATCGGAGACGACCATAATTTCAATTTTACTGTTTACCATTTCCGCGGCCCGCAGATTATCAACAAATGTAAGCAGATGATCAACCTTGCCGTTTATATAGCGCGAATCATTGCCGACAAATGCAAAGCTGATTTTCGCCAATTTATGGTTGTCCAAATCGCCAATTTCCGCAATGGAAACGTTAAACTCGTTTTGTGTCCGCTTGATGATTTTGCTCAAAATGCTTCTTTTTTCTTTCAAAGAACCACTTTCCGGAATTCGTAATTGAATTATTCCGTAGCCGATAACCATAATATTTACTCAACGGCCTGCTACAGTTTTCGTTCCAGTTTTTCCGTCGTATAAGCTTCAATAACATCGCCGATATGGATATCGTTAAAACCTTCGATGCCGATACCACATTCGAAACCGGTTAGCACTTCTTTGGCATCGTCTTTGAAACGCCTCAGCGAAAGAATTTTACCATCAAAAATCACTATGCTGTCACGGACCAACTTCAAGCCGGCATTACGGGTAATTTTGCCATCGGTAACATAGCAGCCGGCAATAGTGCCCACTTTCGGTACTTTAAAAGTTTCGCGTACTTCGGCGCGGCCCAGAACTACTTCTTTGTATTCCGGTTCCAACAACCCTTCCATTGCCGCCCGGACATCGGCAATAATATTGTAAATAATATCATAAAGCTTTATTTCCACACCTTCGGCTTGGGCAATTTCTACCACGCGCGCATCCGGACGGACATTAAATCCGATAATGATCGCATTGGAAGCGGAAGCCAACATGACGTCTGTCTCAGTGATGGCGCCGGCGGAACTATGAATAAGCTTCATTTGGACATCTTCCGTGGAAAGCTTGTGTAAGGCATCGGCAATAGCTTCGATCGAACCTTGCACGTCGCCCTTAATGATAACATTGAAGTCTTTCACACCTTCTTTTATCTTTTGGTATAATTGTTCTAATGTAATCTTCGAAGAAGCGGAAAGTTCTTTTTCTCTGGCTTTTCTTGACCAGAAGTCCGCGATATTGCGCGCTTTCTTTTCGTCTTCAACGACAAAAAATTCCGCTCCCGTCTGGGGAACATTGGAAAAGCCGATAACTTCAACAGGTGTGGATGGTCCGGCTTCTTTTACCCGCTTCCCCTGATCATTATTCATGGCCCTTACACGTCCGGATTCCGTTTTCGATACAAAGGCATCTCCTTCGTGCAGAGTACCTTGCTGAATCAGAACAGTAGCGACGGGACCGCGACCACGATCCAATTTGGCTTCAATAATGACCCCACGGGCAAAACGATCAGGATCGGCTTTAAGTTCTAAAACATCAGCTTGCAATAAGATCATCTCCAATAGACTTTCGATCCCGATTTTCTTTTTAGCGGAAACTTCGCAGAAGATGGTATCGCCGCCCCACTGCTCGGACAATAAGCCGTGCTCGGTCAGGGACTGCTTGATCTTTTCCGGCTCGGCACCCGGTTTATCAATTTTATTGATGGCGACAATAATGGGCACTCCGGCAACTTTGGAATGATTGATAGCTTCAATGGTTTGCCCCATAACACCGTCATCGGCGGCAACAACAAGAACAACTATATCCGTTACCTGCGCACCGCGGGCACGCATAGCGGTAAATGCTTCGTGGCCCGGAGTATCTAGAAAAACTATGTCGCGGTTATTAATATTGACATGATAAGCGCCGATGGCCTGGGTAATACCCCCTGCTTCACCGGCAATAACATTGGTTTGACGGATAACATCCAGAAGAGATGTTTTCCCATGATCCACATGTCCCATGATTGTTACAACCGGAGCGCGGGGTTTGAGACCTTCCGGTGCTATCTGTGTATTCAAAATGGATTCATCAAACTCGGCTTCGGCCTGTTCGACTTGAAATCTGAATTCAGTCGCAATCAATATAGCAATATCATAATCAATCGACTGATTAATCGTAGCCATAACGCCCATTGCCATTAATTTATTTATTACTTCACTGGCCTTAACGCCCATTCTCTTGGCGAGATCACCGACGGAAATTGTTTCGCCAATTTTAATTCGACGCTTAATGGCTTTGGGCACGGTAATTTCCGTTTTCTTCATCTTGACGGGAGCTGCTTTTTTATCATCCCGCCATTTGGCAAAAATTACTTCTCTGTCGTCATCCTGCTTGCGCAACTTCTTTTCAATTTTTTTCTCTAAGACTTTGCGGCGCGGCGCTTCTTTATCCTCTTCGATAAGCACCTCAACCGGCACCTTACCCTTTTTCTTTGGTTTTTCAAATTCTCTCTTTATTGGTTTTTCCGCCGGAGGGATAGCTGCTTTCTCGCCGGGCTTTAATGGTAATTTCGCTGGAATTTCTTTTTTCGGTTCCACCTTCATAATTCTGTGTTTAGAAATTACCGGTGGCCGAACAGGAATAATCTGTGGCTTTGGTTTTTCTACTACCGTTGCATTAATACCGGCTTCAGCGTCTACCTTAGTTTTAGTCTTAGCTTCAACCTTCTCTACACCTGATTCTCGGGTGGGTTCTTCTTTCTCGGGCGAAACTAATACCGCCTCTGCCGCGGCAACTTCAGCATGAGCGGTCACTTCCGGAGATATTTCTTTTCTCTCTTCTTGTTCCTGTTGGGCCTGTATCTCGGCCTTTACTTCTATCTCTTCTGAGTCTTTAGTTTCTTCTAAAGGAGTACGAACAGCGCGCCGGCGAATAACTGTGGATTTTATTCTTTCCTCGACAACTTGCCTTGGCTCTTTAGCCAGCAAATCACTCTTTATTCTTTCCACCTCGTCATCTTCTAAAGAACTGGAATGAGATTTGACTGTAATACCGATTCTTTCCAGATGTGTGATCAGATCTTTATTTTCGAGGCCCAGTTCTTTGGCCAACTCATAAACTCGCTTTTTAGGCATGCACGAAACTCCCTAAATTAAATTTCTCAATAGTGAAGCGCTAAGATCTTTTACTGTTTGCTTCTTTATCTAAAATTTTGCCGGCGTCTTCAATCCACTGCTTAGCCATTGCTTCACCCACACCAGGAATCGAAGACAACATTTCCGGTTCAGCCACGGCCAGCATTGCAATGCTTTTAATTCCCTTGCCGAAAATATTTTCGGCCATCGCCGGTTCAATACCTGTAATTTCTTCCAGAACCTTATGACCTTCTTCATCTTTTGCGGCAGCCATTGTTTCACTTTTCATATCAATTTTCCATCCGGTCAACTTGACGGCCAGACGAACATTTTGCCCGTTTTTGCCGATAGCCAGTGAAAGCTGGTCATCAGGGACGATTACTGTCATGGTCCGGTTTTCATCGTCAATAAATACACGGTTAACCTTGGCCGGAGATAAAGCACTGCTTACGTATTTAGCAGCATCTTCCGTGTAAGGAATAATATCAATCTTTTCACCACGTAATTCCTGAACGACACTCTGGACACGTGAGCCTCTCATTCCGACGCAGGCGCCAACCGGATCAATATCTTTGTCTTTGGCTTTGACGGATATTTTTCCACGTTTCCCCGGTTCTCTGACCACGCTCACAATATCAATCAGCCCTTCGGAAATTTCCGGAACTTCAACTTCAAAAAGAGCCTTCAAGAAGGATGGATGGGTGCGCGATAAAAGTATTTGTGATCCTTTGGCGTTCTTTTTTACGTCAACAATATAAGAACGAATTCTTTCGCCACGTTTATAGGTTTCGCGATGAATCTGTTCTACGGGTGGCAAGACACCTTCTGCCCGTCCCAGGTTCACAATAATGCTGCCGCCTTCAAATCTCTGAACAAAGCCGTTGACCAGTTCGCCTTTTCTGTCCTTGTATTCGTCATAAATATTGTCGCGTTCTGCGTCTTTGACCCGTTGAATTATAATTTGCTTGGCCATTTGTACGGCAATACGTCCAAAAGAACTTGTTTCGATTTTCATTCCTAAGCTGTCACCGGACTCCGCGTCTTCATCAAGTGTACTTTTTGCTTCTTCTTTGGCTATCTGTGTTTCGCGATCAAGCACCTTATCGACGACTGTTTTGAATTGAAAAACTTCAATTTCTCCAGCCTCATCATTATAATGAGCTTCGATATCCACATGTTGCCCCAACTTTTTGCGCGCAGCCGTAAGCATTGCCGCTTCAAGAGCTTCGGTAATGATCTGCTTATCTATACCTCTGTCCTTACCCATCTGCTCAATCAGACGTTTAAGTTCTGGTAACATTTACAAATTCCTCCCTCTTTCTTCGCTGAGATAAAACAAAATTTCAGCCTGACGGCATTAATTCCGAAAATCACAAACAAAAACTGTCACAATTTATTTATCCGGTATCGGCCAGGTTAGCTTTGATAACTTCAGCTTTGGGAATCCGGTAATTTTTACCGGAAACTTCTACAACAATCACTTTCCGACCGTTTTCTTCTATAAAATCAATAAGATGACCGTGAAAACTTTTTACCCCATCAATTTTTAAGCTTGTTTTGATATTTACTTGCGAACCCTTATATTTCACAAAATCCTGATCGCGTGAGATCGGCCGGTCAAAACCGGGAGAAGAAACCTCCAGCGTGTACTGACTATTAACCAGATCATTTATATCAAAGATATCTCCGAGTTGATTGCTGACCGTAGTGCAATCATCAAGCGTAACAGCAGTTTCCTTATCCAAAAAGAGCCTGATGATCCAGCGCGCCTGCATTTTGAGGCATTCGACATGGATCAACTCCATTCCTTCCGCTGCAACAACCGGTTCGGCAAGCTGTCTTACTTTTTCCTTTAAATCATCTAACATAATGGCTCAGAAAATAAAAAAGTGGGCAAAAGCCCACTCGATATACACAGAAAGCGATGGTTTGGTGTTAGCTAGCATACTAAAACTGGCATTGCAAGAAAAAAATGCTGCAACCAAGACTTGGCCGGGCTTATTAATCAGGGTATAAATTCCCAAGCGCGCTGGTAATTTATACCATCCTCAGTGCGGGATAATTCGACCGATAAATTCCGCTACGCTGCTTCTAAAATCGGCTTCATTAACCCCGCTTACGCGGGATAATTCGTTCATCAAACTTTAGTGCGCTTCTCTTCTAAAGTTTTTGGCTCATTATTGGAGCGGGCGACCGGGCTCGAACCGGCGACGTCCAGCTTGGGAAGCTGACATTCTACCACTGAATTACGCCCGCTCATGTACAACCTGTACGTTCATGTGATTTACGAAAACGATGTGACACAATGAACACAATTTGGTGTGGGAATCTTATTCAACTTGGTCTATTTGTCAAGACATTTCTATTTGATGCTGACAGACATTTCTGTGAGGTTTTCAATGGGATGTCCTAATCATTTCCTTGACATTATATCCGTATGGATATAGGATTTTAACAGGAAGCATTTATGAAGCTAATATTCTATGAAGCTGCAGACGGGAAAAGTCCAGCTCTGGAAGTCATCAAAACCCTTGATAGGTCTGACCGGGCTAAAATATTCGGTTGTCTTGAAAGCATCGAATTGCTTGGTTTCGATACGCCGAGAGTCGAATTTCGTCATATTGAAGGAAAACTTTGGGAGATTAAAATAAGGACTGTTTCCGGTGGCTATCGGATTTTCTATGTCACCACTCAGGAAAGCACGCTTGTTTTACTTCATGCGTATAAAAAGCAATCGCAAAAAGCACCGGAGAGGGAAATTAAAACAGCCATGAAACGATTAAAGGAGGTACTTGATAGTGACGCCGATTACATTGAAAGAAGCGATTTCGGAAGAATTAAAAGATAAAGATTTTGCAATTTTATACGAAAAAGAGCGGATAATCAACAGTATTGCCTGCACAGTGGTTGAATTGCGGCAAAGACAGGGATTGACCCAATCAGAACTTGCTCAAAAAGCACATACAACGCAACCGGTAATTGCCAGATTGGAAAGAGGTTCTGATTTCAGAATTCCCTCTCTTGAACTTCTCGGGCGAATTGCTTATGCTCTTGGTAAGGAAATCGTCATTGATTTTAAAACAGGTCAGCACCATTAGAAATGGAATAAGGAGGAAAATTATGAATGTTGTAGCATTAAACAGCAGTGCGAGAAAAGATGGCAACACCGCAATACTGCTCAATTTAGTTTTAGATGAACTCAAAAAGGAAGGCATCAGTACCGAACTGATCCAGATGGCAGGACAACCAATAGCCGGATGCATAGCCTGTTACAAGTGTTACCAGAATAAGGATCGTCGTTGTGTTGTCAAAAAAGATAAATTAAATGACATCATAGAAAAAATGGAAGGCGCTGACGGCATACTTTTGGGTTCACCCACTTACTTTTCCGATGTCTCCGCGGGCATGCGGGCATTTATCGAACGTTGCGGTTTTGTGGCCCGTGCCAACGATTACATGTTCAAACGAAAGGTAGGAGCTTCGGTTGTTGCTGTCCGGCGGGCCGGAGCAATTCCCGCCTTCAATTCCATGAATCTGTTTCTTCATTACATGCAGATGGTCATGCCCGGAGCCAGTTACTGGAGTATAGGTATCGGCAGAGATCCCGGTGATGTGCTGAAAGATGAGGAAGGCATGGCAACGATGAAAACCCTGGGCGAAAATATGGCCTGGCTGATGAAAAAATTAGCATAACCACTTATAGATTACGCAAGTTTTAAATCAAAGATGATATTGCGGCGGCGAGGAGAAGACTTCCCGGCAGTCGAGGCTGTTCCATAATAGCAAAAGGGCTATCAATAGTGTCATGCCGATGAAAATCGGCATCCAGAACTTAATGATAATACTGGATTCCGTGTCGCGCTTCGCTTGCACGGAATGACGAAACGGTAATTACGATACAGTCTCATTCGCCGGGCAGGCACCCGGCGTATCGTATTACTTACGCGTGACCTCGAGTGACCTTCAGGTTATTAGGTTTATACTTTGAGGAAGCCGACCCCGGCCTGCTCCGGGGCAGGCCTTACAACAACAAAGATAGTGCTTGGATTTAGAATGGGAATTATTCCGGCGTACTGATTTCGAGGATACGATCTACATTGAACCGGCGCTTCTCCCCTCGAGTGACGCAGAAAGCATCCAATCCCAGGTAGGGATAGCCTTTATATTCCATTTCGCCGATTCGCAGCGGGCGGATTACTCTGCGCGATTTTTCATCCTGCCCCTTGAGGTAGAGGATTTCGATATTTGTCTTTTCGCTAATCGCCTGCTCGATCATTTTCTGTTTGTCTTCGCGGCTGAAAGTTCTGGCGGCCTGGGCATACTGAATGCCCGTAAGAAACTTCACCACCTGCCAGTCCATCATAATGTGATTTTTCTTCAATGGCTGTTTGAGCACAATGCCACCTAAAGTGGTGCAGCGCGATAGCGCGACATACATCTGTCCGTGGGCAAACGTGCCGCGTCCCACATCGATGACCACATTTTCGAAGGTTTTCCCCTGGCTCTTATGAATGGTCACCGCAAAAGCCAAACGCACCGGATACTGGGTGAATGAGCCGACTTCTTCAGAGCGCAACTCCTCATTTTTCACAAAGAACCGGTAGATTTTCCAGGTATAGGGAGAAATGCGCGCCGTATCGCCGTTGTCCAGTTCGGCCACAATCACATCTTCATCGTCATCGTCTTTTTCAAACTTTTTGATTTTGCCGATGGTGCCGTTGATCCACTGGCCTAAGGAATCATTATTGAGCAGCATGATCTGCGCGCCCTTTTTCAGTTGCAAATCCACGGTAGTAGGCAGGTATTCCTTGCCGAAATCGCCGACAATTTCTCCTGCGGCTTTCCAGATTTTTCCCGGCAGTTCCGCCAGACGTTTTTTATTAATAGTGTCGGCCAGATCATTGGTGCTGGTCAGCGACAAATAAAAAGTATCGGCCGGCGCTTCAAACAGCGGGTCGCAACGTTTGTTAAATTGCGCGAGGTCGTCATCCGTCACGGATCTATTGCGGATTGTGTTGAGCAGCCGGACAAATTCATCATCCTTCTGGCGATAGACTTTTTCCAGCTCCAGAAATTCCATATTCATCTGGTCAAAAACCTTGGCGCTGAAAAAATAAGGACTGGCGTAATGCGTCTTGAAAATGTCACGCTCTGTGGAAGTGACTACCGGCGGCAGCTGGTACAGATCGCCGATAAAAATCATCTGCACACCGCCGAAGGGCTGCTTTTCCGTAGGTCCGTTGAAGCGGAGAAATTTGTCGATGCAGTCGAGCAGATCGGCGCGCACCATGGACACTTCATCAATTACAATTGTCGTGAGCTTTTTATAAATTGTTGTCTTTTCTTTTCCGGCGCTCTTTTTCTTTTTGATTGCTGCCGGCGTTACGCTGGGCTTGAAATGGAAAAAGGAATGAATCGTCTGACCGGAAACATTGACCGCCGCCACGCCTGTCGGGGCTAGAATCACCACTTTCTTTTTGGTGTGATCACGGAAATATGTCAGCAGCGTTGATTTGCCAGTACCCGCGCGGCCGGTAATCAGGATATTTTTTTGGGTATCTTCCATCAATGCCAGCGCCCGCTGGAATTCGGTATTAAAATCTATTTCGACCGGTTTGGTTTTTTTAGTCATTAATATTTACCTTTTTCATTGCCGATTTTTTTCTTTCTATCACATTCTGAAAAACACTGTTAGCGGTTATTAGCTCATAAGTTATGGAACATTTCCCTTTTGCGAATGGGAAAGTTGTGATATTTTGCCCCTGGAGATAAGGAGATAAAAGATGTCCCCAACGGTTTTGAGATCAGGGCCTTATAGATTCTATTTCGTTAGCCATGATATGAACGAACCGCCACACATCCATATCGACCGTGATGTTTTATCAGCTAAATTTTGGCTGAATCCTGTTGCTCTGTCATATAACCTTGGATTTCCTGCTGCGGAATTAAGAAAGTTGGAAGCGCTCACTACAGAGAATCAAAAAGAATTAATGGAGGCATGGAATGAATATTTCGGAGCCTAAAGCAGGCGAAAGAGTAAAAGCTGTCCATTTTACTGATGATGCAGTAAGCGTTGATCTTTTTGATGGACGGACTATAACGGTTCCTCTAACCTGGTACCCGCGTCTATTGCATGCGACACAAGAGCAAAGAGCAAAATGGGAAATTGCCGGAGCAGGCTACGGAATACATTGGCCCGATATAGACGAGGATATTAATACTCAAGGCCTCTTGCAGGGTGCTCCTGCGCCGCGCAATGCATCGAAAGCGGCGTAATTTAAGACCAATTGGCAAATGGCGGTATTGACCGTCTCTTTCCCGCTCAACCGGGAATCAGGATATTGTTTTGCGTATCTTCCATCAATGCCAGCGCCCGCTGGAATTCGGCATTGAAATCTATTTCGACCGGTTTGGTTTTTTTAGTCATTATAATCAGCCTTCTTGGTTTTTGCCGAAGTTGTTTTGGCAGAACGGAACAAAGCATCTAATGGGCTTTTCTTAGTCCTCATTACCACAAAATACCCCGTAGTAAAAGTTCATTTCTTATTGATTTTTTGGCACTTTTTTATATTTACATTTTTATTGTAATGATTTAATCTTGTACAGAATTTTGGAAAAAGAGAATTGGGTATAGTAATTTTTGCATTGGGGGAAAGAAGAGATGGTGAATCGACGCTACACTGTAATAATGATGCGTGTCTGTGCGTTCGCATGCCTGTTGATATTTGCCGTCATCTTGTCAGCTTGTGCGACGCAGCCTCCGCCGCAATCATTCGATCCACCGGGCTTCTGGTCTGGATTGTTTCACGGCTTCACGATCCTTTTTAGTTTAATCGGAAGCTTTTTCACTGATCACTGAATTTACGCATTCCCAAATTCCGGTGGTTGGTATGATTTTGGGTTTTTCCTTGGCGCGTAATAAATGGGGACGGTTCCATTTAATATATCGTTCCGTATGTAGTTGAAAAAGATTACATTCTTCTGAAAACAATAATACCCAGCAGGAAAGCAACAAAGATTTATAAAGAAGAACAGGAGAATCAAAATGAAATACGATAAAGAAGAAAAAGATATTCTTAATGCTTTAGAAAAAGGGAAGATGAAGCTCGCCACACCATCAAAAAAAGAAATAGAATCGATTAAAGCAGCGGCAAATAGCACTCTTAAAAAAGACAAGCGTATAACGATTCGTCTGTATGACCATGACTTTATTGGTATTCAAAAAAAAGCTATGGAGATGGGTATGCCATACCAAACGCTCATTCCGGCATCATTCACCGTTACATAGAAGGTGATATAAAAATCAAGACCGGATAACCCAGCGCTTCACCGGATCGGTGCGCACGCACGCCGCCCCGTGAGCTTTACGTTGAACCTGTAGAAAAAGTCAGTTTTGACATTTAAAACACTTGAACAATACCGGCAATCTATTATAGGAATACTCATCACATTTGAATCCATACCTGAGGTTTTGCCGTGGCCCGATACAAGTCATATTCATACG
>JANYAY010000110.1 GCA_025361065.1 Deltaproteobacteria bacterium | reverse complement strand
TCATATCGCAGAATTTATCTTGCGGTCTTTAAAACACTATCAGTTGCAGGAGAGTTTTAAGGATTTCTATGGCTGCCGCATCATTTTGAAATTCCGGAAATTAACACCTCAGGAGATGCGTTACGAAAAATTCGCTCATTATTCCGGTATCGTCGTAGGTACGGCAGGAACGATAGCAGGCATTGTGACGCTAATACCCTTGAATGTTATTTTATTTCTGGTAGATGGGGTTAAAACGGAAATTGACCGGCAGGAATTTGAAGAACGTGTTACAAAGATGGGGCTCCCACTCCCGAAAAAGGGTGCCGTCACCCAAAAACTGGAAGAGGGAGGACGGACTCTTTTATATGTGAAAGATGAAATAGGAAAGGAACTGACGGGGAAGGCCAGTGCCAGAATTCAATTTGATGATAAGATAACAAGTTATCTGGTTGAAGAGTGCATTATGGAAAAAGTCACCCCTGAAGAAATGAAGCTCTATCAGGAGCAAGTCTCGCGCTTCAAAAATATTTGACAGGAATATTGCTTTCGCCGGATCGGGAAATATAGGAATAATAATCTTGATATTCCGTTTCCAAATCAGAGATGATACTGCGGCGGCCGGGAGGAGGCCAACAAAGGTAGCGCTTGATTTGGAAACGGAATTAACAGCATGAGGAGAATTAATAGATGTCTGATCAATTGAAATGCCCCCAGCCAACTCTGGAAGTAGGTACATTGTTACACGGATTTAAAGTGTTGCGGGTAGAAACATTACCGGGCGTAAGAATAACCGCCTATGAAATCGAACATAAAAAAACCGGCGCCAAAGTTTTGCATCTGCACAGCGATGATCGCGAAAATTTGTATGCGATTGGTTTTCGCACTCCGCCCGCCGATTCTACGGGGCTACCTCATATTTTAGAGCACTCCGTGCTGGCCGGCTCCGAAAAATATCCGCTCAAGGATGTTTTTAAAGAATTGATGCGGTCCACACTGCAAACATTCATCAATGCCTTTACGTATCCGGATAAAACCATCTATCCCGTAGCGAGCCAGATAAAGGGTGATTTTTTCAATCTGGCCCGTGTTTATACCGATCTGGTGCTGCATCCGCGTCTGCTGCCAGAGACATTCCTGCAGGAAGGTCATCATTTGGAATTTTCCGTGCCGGATGATTTAAGAAGCGATCTTACAATCTCCGGCATTGTGTATAATGAAATGAAAGGGGCGTACTCTTCTCCGGATTCACTGATGTATAAGGCGATACAGGAGGGCATTTATCCCAACAGCGTTTATTCCTTTGATTCCGGCGGTGATCCCGATGTTATTCCGACTCTTACTTATGATCAATTTTGCCGGTTCCATCGGACTTATTATTCGCCTTCTAATGCCCGTTTTTTTATTTATGGAGATATACCGACTGCCGAGCATCTGGCTTTTCTGGCCGAAATGCTGGCAGGATTTCGCCGCGTGAAAGTTAATTCGGCAATAAAAAGTCAGAAACGCCTGACCAAGCCCCGGATTATTCACAGCACCTATCCGGTAGATAAAAATGAATCTCTGGCCAGGAAAGCGTCGGTTAATCTGGCCTGGATGATGTCCGAAAACACAGATTACGAAAATTCTCTTATCCTGGAAATTATTGCGGGGCTGCTTACCGGCAGTTCGGCCAGTCCTTTGCGCAAAGCCCTGATCGATTCCGGGCTTGGCGAAGACCTGACGCCGGTCAGTGGAATTGAGGGCGATCTGAAGCAGTTGCTGTTTGCCGTCGGTTTGAGAAATACGGACAGCGCCGATGCTGTGAACATTGAAAAACTTGTTTTCGCAACCCTGCGCGACATAGTATCCACCGGATATGACACCGACCTGATCGAAGGAATCCTGCATCAAATCGAATTCCACGGCAAAGAAATTGTCCGGGGTTCATATCCTTACGGAATTGCCTTAATGGGGAATGTATTTCAATCCTGGCTTTACGACGGCGATCCCTTAGTCGGTCTGGATTTCCCGGTAGTTATTGAAAAAATTCGCGGGCTCTGGGCGGCAGATCCGCAATTATTTCAGAAAATGACCAAGCATTGGCTATTGGATAATCAGCATCGAATCCTGGCGATTATGGAGCCCGACCCTGACTTTAGTGCCAAGAAAGAAAACGAGTTTCGGGAAAAGATGGTCAAACTTCGAGCATCGTTTAATGATGCCCAACTGGCGGAAATCAATGGGCAGGCGAAGGAATTAAAGAAATTTCAGTCGGAACCGGATTCCGAGGATGCGGCGGCCACTATCCCCAAATTAAATATCTCCGATATTCCCCGGGCAGTGGAAACAATTCCACTGCAAAATGTTTCCATCGGCGGAGTTCCGGCGCTCGTTCATGATATTTTTACCAACGGCATCGCTTATTTCGATCTGGTTTTTGATATTTCCCATGTGCCTGAGGAACTCCAGCAGTATCTGCCGCTTTTGGGCAAGATAACTTCCGGTATGGGTGCAGCCGGATTGTCTTATGATGAAATGGCCAAGCGTATTGCCCTGAAAATGGGAGGCTTAGGTCTGGATACCGGTGCCGGATTCTCCGCTGATGCCAATAGTTCATGGCAAAAAATGATTGTTTCCGGTGCTGCCCTTTATCGTAATTTGCCGGAGGCGCTGGATATTATCAGCGATATTCTTTGTGCCGGTGATCTGGGCAATGAAGAGAGAATGTATGATTTGATTGCGGAGCGAAAGAATAATCTGCAATCGGCAATTGTTCCTTCGGGACATGTTTTTGCAAGAAGGGCGGCGGGGGCGGCCCTCACCCTGCCGGCTTATCGTGACGAGCAATGGAACGGACGCACGCAATTGCGTTTTGTCCAAGCCGCAGCCCGTAACTTTCCCGCGGCTAAGCAGGAGCTTGTGGAAAAGCTCAGGCAGTTAAAAGCAATGATTTTCAGTGCCGACAACCTGATGATTAACATCACAGCTGAAACAGAAGGTTTGAAGCTGGTCGCGGATAATATGGCCGGGCTAGTCAATAAACTACCTGCAACGGCAAACAAACAAAAGTCGGCGCCACTGCCGCTTGCGGCGGTGTGGGCGGGAATAGCCGTGCCATCGCAAGTATCTTATGTTGCCCGGGTGCTTACTGCACCGGCATATGTAGATCCTGCGGCGGCGATGCTGATGGTTGCGGCCCGGGAATTATCCAATAGTTATCTCTATAAGCATATCCGGGTGCAGGGTGGGGCGTACGGAGGGATGTCTTCCTATGACCCATCTCTCGGCCTCTTCTCTTTTCTTTCTTATCGTGATCCGCACCTTGCAGAGACGCTGAAAGTATTCCGGGAGGCAGAAGTCTTCTTTGCCCAAAATGAGATCTCTGCTGATGATATGGACAAGGCCATCATCAGTACGATCGGTATGCTCGATCGTCCGATGGATCCGGGAAGTCGCGGCCATGTATCGTTGATGCGCAGCATTGCGGGGATTACCGATGAGATGCGTCAGAAATTCCGGGAGGAAATATTATCGGCAACACCGCAAAAACTGAAGGAAGCATTAAACAAATATTTTCCCCACGCATCAAAATCGGCAGCCGTGGCGGTATTTTCGGCACAGGAAAAGATCAACGAAGCCAATATGAGCCTGGAAGAGAAGCTCGTTATGGAACATATTTTTGAGGACTAGATTTTTAGGGCAAGTTACATGACTGATAAAAACAATGAGGCAACACGGCACATCAATTGTTTTGCCTGCGAGCATTTTTACATCACCTATGAACAGCGATATCCTTACGGCTGCCGCAGTATCGGTTTTAAATCCGCCCGTATGCCTTCCGTTGATGTTTATATTAATTCGGATATGGAATGCGGACTTTTTGCTCAAAAAGAAAGAAAGCAAAGAGAATAATGCCAAGTTGCGATAAATATGATCGGCAAGGAAGTTTTTTTAGAAACTAGACACCCGCATATTTTGCCGTTGCCGGGTCACCAATATCTTCATAGGCATCGTTGCAAAACCGCGGTGTGCAGATGGCAAGAAAGATCAAGTCACTTAAGCCGGTATTGGTGATTCGTTGACGATATAAAGGCGGGATAAGCACCACGTCACCGGCGGTTACTTCCCGGGGCGGCAGCTCTCCCACTTCCACAATCCCCCGGCCCTGGATGATATAGTAGCGCTCCGCTGTGCCGCGAAGCCTATGCCATCTGGTTTTCTTGCCGGGTTCTACTCGTGCCCGGGCGATGGACAGACCGGGATCGTCGGGGGTGTTAGACAACTCCGTAATGTAGCAGCCTTCCTGCGTGTAGAACTCATCGCTGAGATTAAGATGTTTGATGTCTTCTTCCATTTAATCCTGCCTTTTATTCCGTGGCGACTTCAAAGAATGATGAGGCGCCTGCTACTTGCCGTCATGATATCATTTTTTTAATTGTCTATTGGAATTATCTCGTCAAATACATCTGTCTTTTTGCCTCGGGAAATTTCTCTATCGCATATCGCAGCATTGTTCGGGGCATTATTTTACAATGTTTCTGCAAAAATAATTCCGCACAGTGCATATCGCGCTTACCAACTTCGCGCAGCATCCAGCCTGAAGCTTTGTGGATTAAATCCTCCGTGTCCCGCACCAGCAATTCGGCAATCCGCATTGTATCGGTAAATTGATTTTGCCTGACAAAATAAAAGGTGGCCAGCATGGCCATGCGGCGCTCCCAGAGGTTATTTGATTGCGCCCAATCATAGAGATGCGCTTTGTTCTTATCCATCAGGAAAGCGCCGACAATATTCGGTGCGGAAATATCCACCAGATCCCAGTTGTTGATGTATCGGCTGTTGGCCAGATAGAGATCGTAGATTTGCCGCCGGAGAGTTTCGTCGCCTTTAGTAAAGGCATTCACCAGTACAATGAGCGCAAACAGTCTTTCTTCATGATAGATAGAACGCAATACCGGCAATAGTTCAGCAGGTGGCAGCGTCTTGTATTCTTTGGCCAGTTTCCGCAACACCGGAACGCGAATCCCGAGAAAAACATCACCTTCGCCGTACTGACCGGCGCCGGTTTTGAAAAATCTTTGCAGGAAAAGGGCGTCTTTTTCGTTGGCTTCTTCCTTGAGCCGCTTGCGGATTTCCTTTGTCATCATTTTTATTTGACTTTCCCCGGCAGACAGTCTTCCTAAGGAATGTTCTGCCCAGTCGGGCGGATCATTATTTCGCTGACATTGACATGCGGCGGCTGCGAAAGCAGCCAGCATATGCCGTCAGCTATCACCTGAGGCTCCAGCAATTTACCCATATAAGCAATCCCTTTGCCGAAATCTTCGGTGTAACCCGCCACTTTCTGAAATTCACTGATGACGATGCCCGGCATAACAAGGGATACACGCACGCCGTGCGCGCAAACCTCCTGCCGCAGCCCTTCCGCAATAGCGCTGATAGCGAACTTGCTGGAACCATAAAATGCGCTGAACGGCGAGATGTTTCGCCCTACGACAGAACCGATCACCACGATATCGCCACTTTTTTTTGTCACCATATACTGTGCTGTGTGGCGCATCAGATGCGCGGCACCGATAACATTGAGCTGGTAGAGCTCCTGCCATTGTTTGTCATCGCTGGCCAGAGTGCTGCCCGCGAGTCCCCGTCCGGCGTTGACCACGACGATGTCGTATTTGCCGCCGCTTTCTTTCCAACTCAGCGTCCGCTCCAGCAATATATCAAGGTCAGATAGAAGACTGGCGTCACCGCCGACTGCATAAGCTTTGCCGCCTTGGGACTGAATATCTTCGGCCACTTTCGTGAGCCTGTCTTTACGCCGGGCATGCAGCACCACCGCCGCGCCCGCCTGCGCCAGCTTAAAAGCCGTAGCCCGCCCGATACCCGAACTGGCGCCGGTAACAATCGCCGTTTTGCCCCAAAGAAGTTTATTTGTCTTCCCTTCAACTGCTTTATGCTTCGTCATAAAAGCGTCTCCTTTCTTATAAAATTAAAAACGTGCCTAACATTTATCTTACAGTATCATCTTTAGAAAACAAGATATCAATGTCCTGCCGAACAGTGTGAAGCCAGTTCTTGCGTTCGATATCCGAACTGGTTACGATGACGTTAAACATCCGGCGATGAAAACCAGCAACACCACAGAGTCCAAAGATACAGTTTTTCCAGATTGTTCCCAGCGGATCGCCGAAAAAATATTTTTCTCTTTGCGTTGCGGTATTGGAGGTATTGAACACCAGCGCTGCCCGCGCTTTGAGCAATCCTTTGGGGACGCCTTCGCCGTTGTCGCCTTCTCGAAACTCATAGGCAACACCCGGTCGAATCACCCGATCAACCCAACCTTTCAAAATCGCCGGAGGCTGTCCCCACCAGTTGGGATGCACAATCACAATTCCATCCGCCGCCGCAATTTCTTTACAATGGTTTTTTATTGCTACCGGTAGGGTTGCGCCTTTGGCTATTTCTTTACCGCTCAGCAGCGGATTGAATTTCTCCTGGTAGAGATCGTGAAAAAAGACGGTGTGCCCATTTGCTTTTAGCGCATCGATTGCTGCTTGAGCAATGGCATGGTTGAAACTTGCAGGATCGGGATGAGCAAGAATTACTGAGATTTGCATGAGGAATTGTCTCCAATGAGCAATGGCGATTGAGCGTTATGCAATAATCGGTTCTGATCAATTTTCTTTTGATTTACATTGGCATAGCAGTAGTGGCAGCCATGCCGGCAAGTATTGTATTCGCCGATATCGCAACTTACGACACAGCCGCAAAGTTCCCGCTGATTTTTATCCTTGGCAATTTTCAGATTCGTTCCGGTCAATTCCGCAATCAGGCGATCATCAATACATTTGCCATGATCGATACCAAGATCAGCAAGATCGATCTTCTCGGCGCATGTTTCTACTTTAATATTATGGTTGCCGGCGATGTAGGCAATTTCTTTGGCAATGGTGTACATTTCCGATTCGTCGGGCGGTCGAATGGAAAGGCCTGCACTTTTGCCCTGCAGGTGGCGATACATATCCAGGAAACTGACTACGCATTTTTCAGTATAACCGGTAAGCCGTTGGGACATATCACCGAAATGATCAACATGATAGGCGGGGCTGATTCTCTTCGAGAGCAAAATCGGGTCATACCGCCAGATGATTCTATTGACCCCTGTTTTATCGGAAAGCCTCCGAAACGTATCAATAATTTTCGTTTTGGGCGGCAGATTCGGTTCAATGTCGTTGTCATAGGGTGTCAATGTGAATTGAAAATAGTAGGAATAGTTTTGCAGGAGCTGAAGCCGATCGAGCATGGGCGCCGGATCTTTTGTCCAGAAGACAATGCAGTCAACATCCGGAGGGGCGAGCGATACATTCCTGACCTGATTGGCATTCAGCGGATTTCGCACAAGAACATAGCCTTCGCGAATCCGGTTAAAAAACCAGTCGCTGTAAAAAGCGGGAATGTCTGTCCGGCGGCTGCAACTGATAATCATTTTATTTTCCTCAAATCATGCTTCTCACCCTTGTCAACAATTGAAGCTGCATAGATCTGGGTGAGCAAGGATAAGTGATATTAGCATTTTTGCTATCACTACTCAAGACTACCAGGAAGAATGGCTTATACATTGAAGGTTAGCTGGCAAGGAATCACCTCTTATTAACCCAACACAGCAACCAATTCCGCAATCACATTTAAATCATCCACCTTTTCTTACGTAAATGCATTTGCTCTATTTCCCAGCAAATCATTCCGGTGCAGGCAATTACTTCCTTGGGCTTCCTTTGTCTTAATCTCGCTTAAAATCTAACAGCTGCGGGTTACGAGGCGTCAGATTCCCGCTGGTTCATTCTTGGAGATTGAATCATAACATTAAAAGCAGAGGGAAATAAAGTGCCATCGGTAAGAGTACGCGAACAATGTTGAAAGTGGGCGTAATTATGTAGCAAGTAAACAATGGGTGACCACTGGACTGCAAATAATTACCAGCAAAAGCAATGCATATCATTATTATCATAAGATTTTTATGCTTTACAAACAACATGGATATGTTATATTTTACATCAGGAAGGCGAAAATAACTATAACCAAACGGAGGAAGCATTTGCCCGAAATCAGCCGATTTCTTGGAATAATTATTGCGATGTATTATAATGATCATGAACCTGCGCACTTTCATGCGAGATATGGCGATTATGAAACAGTTATTGCAATTGATACGGGCGAAGTTGTTGAAGGACGTTTACCCGCGCGTTTTGGGACTGGTACAGGAATGGCGAGAGTATCATAAAGCTGACCTGAAAGAAGACTGGGTATTGGCTCGAGAAAGAAAAGAATTAAAACCAATCAAACCTTTGGAGTAAAATCATGCTGCCGTCATTACAGGAAGCAAAACATAAGGGTGATTGTCGTATCTGGATTAAGTTTGCCGATGGCATAGAGGGTGAAATAGATCTTCAAGACGAACTGTGGGGTAATATGTTCGAACCTTTGAAGGAAAAGGTGTTTTTCGCAAAGGTTTTTCTTCAAAAAGATCTTGGCACGATTGTCTGGCCAAACGGGGCGGACTTTGCACCGGAGTTTCTCTACAAGAGGCTATGCCCAAATTATGAGCTCAAGCCGGCAATAAAAGCAGGGGCGGTATAGGATCAAGAAAAAAGCTGGTATCCTAATGCTGCATACAATGAGTCAGGTTTTCGTCAACTCCTCAATAACCTGGTGGGGCAAAGATAGGTATTTATGGGAGTTGTCTAACCATTGGATAATGAACCCGCTGCTTCCCCTGTACTGCACCCTCTCATCGTTGATTATGAACCATGCTCTTCCCGACGGATCACGAGGATCAGTGCCTTTTACCTTCCCTGCGTGAATTGAAAATAGTAGGAATAGTTTTGCCGGAGCTGAAGCCTGTCCAGCATTGGCCCGGGGTTCTTTGTCCAGAATACAATGCAGTCAACATCAGATGGCGTAAGCGAAATCCGGTGAACCTGATGGGCATTCAGCGGATTGCGCACAAGAACATAGCCTTCGCGAATCCGGTTAAAAAACCAGTCACTGAAAAAAGCGGGAATATCCGTGCGGCGGCTGCAACTGATGATCATCTTCTTTTCCTCAAATAATGCTTCGCGCCCGTGTCAACAATTGAAGTTGCATAGATCTGGGTGAGTAAGAATATCATAGCTAATATTATCCTGAATTAATTTGATTTTGGGCATCATTTTTTTCCAAGCGAATAGATGAAGTTCTTTTTCCCTTCATCTACATTACTCCTGAAATAAGCTTCCGACAATCTGACATCGAGCTTATTCCCGGAAGACAAAGTTAACCCGGATACATTGAGCAGACGTTCGGCTGATATGGCTCGGGCTGATACGCTAAGAAATGGCAATGTCCTAATTGCCGCAGCATCAAAAGTACAAAATGTCAAAGTCTTCTCCCTTAAAAGAATGGCAAGGGATTCAATTTCGCCAGCGTGAATTGCTTCTCGTTTCAATGATGGCAGCAGTTGCAGAATATCTTTAATTTCATCAACAGATGCAGAAGATTCAATGATAAGCCCTGTGCCTATATACTGTTTTCTAAAGTTTACAGGTATCTTTTTGCCGTCCTAGTGATAATATTTAACCTCATCAATTACGGATGAGGAAGCATGCAACTCATGCAACCCCGCCAGCTTATCGAAAACATCAATCTCAAGAAATTTAATGACAACATCCGCATCAAGCAGCCACAATTTCAACCGATACATCCTCCTTTTCGGACAACCCTCGATACTCCAAAAACTCGTCAATATCTGCACGGTCTATACTGAAAATCTCCGCAAACTTACCACGGGAAATCAACCCTTTTCGGAGACACTTAGCCGAGAGGGATATAAAACGCTCCGAAACAGGCACGTCAATCGCAGAATCTTTTTTCAGGCGACGGTCAATCATTGTTAATTCATCGTTTTTCGATAACTCATTCGCTTTGTCCCACGGTATTAGCCGCAAATTTGCCATGCGGTAAAGTATGGCTGATGTGGAAACACCGAACTCACGTGCCACATCAACAATATCGGAAAGTGGAAGTTGCTGGTCCATTATCTTTTTGGTTAATTCTTGTCGAACTTCGGCTTCCGTCAAAAGGAGGGCGGATGCAAATCGATCTGCTTTTTTTTCAATATCTGTAAAAAGTTGTTCGTCGGCTTCCATTTCTGCGGGGCTGAAAGTATCCCACGTTATAATATGGAATAATTCATGCGCAAGAGTAAAATTAATCCGCCACGGCGCTTCTTCATTGTTGACTACTATGGCGGCGCCTAATTCGGGGTGGACTGTTGCTGCAGCCGAGCCAAAGTCGGATAGTTCAATAAAAAGGATCTTTATTTGAAGAATTTGCTCCATTACTTTTTGGAGTGAAAGCGCCGGCCTGCTGCCCAAATTCAGCAGATTGCCTATTTTTGAAGCAAGACCGTCAATTTGATTGTTCGTCCTGATGTCTGATGGTGTAACTGTAATCAATCGGGCATTGCTCTCTTTGTCTATTTCCAGCAACCTCTCCAGAAAATGATACTGCTCAAAACGATTCTTTATATAAGCTTCAATTTCCTTTTTTCTTTCACCAGACGGGGCCTTCCGCCAAAGAAGATTTATCGCGGCAAGCGGCTGATCATCATCCATGAGAAGGGTGCTGAGATTGCAGAAATACGTTTTGGCAAAAAGAGCTAATTCACTTGCTTTAACTTCGCGCTCGCCCTTTTCAATATTGCTCAAAGTTTGATAATTGGCAAAGCCAAGTCTTGATGCGGCATCGCCGATAGTCAATCCTGCGGACTCGCGGGCTTTCTTTAAACGATCTGCCAAATTGTTAGTCGGCATTTCAATTCCTCCCTGAGAGCTTTGCACAACCCCTCTAATCGTCATGCCGGCGAAGGCCGGTATCCAGGAAACCACTGATAATACTGGATTCCGGTTCGTGTGCCCTGCAGGGTATTCACCGGAATGACGAAATTGGTGGTTTTACATAGTTATGCAAAGGTCCCTCCCTTTTAGTTGCCTGTATATAAAATACTTATTCTGTAATGTCAATTAGATAATAAATTATTATATAGGTAGCCCGGAGAAGGCGATAGTGGACATAAGGTATTTAATATACTAATGAATTGCAATAAGCCGTGTGGAAGTAGGAACTGGCAATGGTTTGCGTGGTTTGCCGATTGCAATTGTCAAGAATAATTGATGCCGGTTTTGACCGAAATAAACGGGGCGCTGTCACTCGTTCCTCGTTCAGCACAATTGTAGTTGACAGACGATGAATTCTTACCTATGTTTACAAGTAAGAATTTTAATGGAGGTAATGATTATGCAATCAACAGTTACCGCAAAAGGTCAAGTTACTATTCCAAAGTCTATACGAGATGCCATAGGGATAATTCCTAACGACAGGGTAGATTTTATACTTAAGGGAGAGCTGGTTTACATCCAGCCTCTCAAAACGATAAAAGCATTCCGCGGCGCAGTGAAGAAAAAGGCGTCAACCTCATTTGAAGCGGAACGAGCGCAAGCTAAGGCCGCTGTTGCCCAAAGGGTTAGGAAGGAAAATATATGAAGCGCTGTTTCATTGATACCAACCTCTTTGTTCGTTATCTCACGGCTGACGATCCCGCTAAGGCTGACCGCGTGGACGCGCTTTTGAATAAGGCAGCTTCAGGCACAGTCAAACTGGTAACAGCCGACTTGGTGCTGACGGAATTAATCTGGGTTTTGGAGTCCGCCTACGATTTGAAGGCAAAAGATATCGCACCAATGATCAGATCCATTCTGGCTACGCCGGGCTTGGAAGTAATTAACGGCTCAATTGTTGCCAGGGCATTAGATCATTATGAGGAAAAGAATATTGATTTTATTGATGGCTATATCGTCGCGTTAATGGAGAAACTCAACATCAATGATATCTATTCGTTTGACCGGAAACATCTAGCACGGATTAGCGGATTGAAAAGGATAGAACCTTAAAAAGATCGCCCGTTCTTAACGGCGATTGGCGTACCGGCAAACCATATTGCAAAAATTGCAAGGCCTGAACCATTAACACTACGTAATCCGTTCGAACATTTTCTTCAGATAGACCTGGCCGCCATCGGGCATAAACAATACATTCCGCTCTTCCAAGTCTGCTTGTTCACAGGAAACATTTAGTAGGCTGGCAAATTGTGTTGCTGAAACGATAAAGGCATTCAACGTCAGCTTGGGATCACCTAGTTTAGCGAATCCGATGTTCATCGCGGTTATGCTTCCAGGCCATCTGGGATACGGCGGAAATATATTCAAGGGAATTGTCCATTTCGATGCTAATCGAATATCCCGTAGTTGCTTCCAGTGCCATTTTTCGCGCCATGATTCCATTCATCAGCGTCCCGCTCTCCTTGTTAGCAAGCTCTGTGCTTATCTCCAGATAGAGGTCACGCGCATTTCCGTAAACCGGCGCACTGCGGATATCCGTCAATGGTGGCTGCATAAAAAGCTGATCCAGAATTTTCAGTGCCTTTTCAGGAGAATTTGTAACACGGTGCAGGAGTGCCAATCCAAAATATGTATTGGGATAGCTGGGATCAATCTTCAAAGCTTTCTCGAAAAGTTCCCGCGCTTGGTCAATACTGCCCATCTCCATACACAAAGCGGCAAAGTTATTGAGCAACAGGTTGTCATCAGGATTAATGGTCAATCCCTTTTCATAATAAAAAGCCGCTACATCAAACGCCCGTTCATGCTTCGTCGCAATATTGCCAAGAAGCACGAAGGTCCAGACATTGGTTGGATCAATCTTGAGGCATTGCAGCAGTAGCTCCTTGGCCAGTGGAATGTTGCCGTTCTCAAGGTGGGCCATCGCCAGATTGCGGCGGGCATCGACATGTTGGGGAACGGTTTCGATAACCTTGATGAAATATTTAATCGCCTTCTGGTAAGAGCCTTGTTGCGCCTCTCTTACGCCCTTCTGGAAAAGCTTCAGGGCCTCGTTGATTTTTTCGGCACGCTGTTCCTGAAGGGTGATTGTGGCAATCCCGTCCTGAATGGAAACATCAATGGCCGGGGATAAAAAGCCATAGGATTGCTTGATCAATTCGATGGCATCCTGTTCTGACAGAGTGGAAAGATCAACATGTTTTGCCGGATCAAGGATTATGTGTTTTAGGGAATTAAGATGGTAATCATGAAAAGGGAATATGTCCTCTCTGTGAATCTCAATATATTGCAATAAACATTAAGTCTAAAAAATATCCTTCAGAATCAAAACCGGTTATAGAGTGAGAAATACCTTACTTTTTGCATGTTTTTAATTTACAAGAACTTTCTTTCCCGGAAAGGAAGTATAGGGAACCAGCCGTTGCATGTCAACGAAAGATTGACCGCAGTGCTATGTGTTAATGGTCGTGACTCTTGAATCTTTGTTTCCCAGCAGAGTTAACCATTTTCCAAGTCCTTATATAAATCATTAATATCACCTTTCTTAATGGGACCCTTTTTATAATTGGACAAGGCTTTGCTTGCACGCTTTGCGATGGCATCTCTTTTGACTTTAACTACATGTTGCGCCTTTGTCTTCATCCTAATTTCACTCTACTTCGCAATCAATTTTTCTAAAGCCGGAAATACTTTCCCCAAATTCTCCGGCTGGGTGCCGCCGGCTTGGGCCATGTCGGGGCGACCGCCACCCTTCCCGCCAACCAGCGGAGCCAGTTCCTTAATAATGTTTCCGGCATGAAATTTCCCGTCCAGGTCTTTGGTAACCATGCAAAGCAGCAGGGCCTTCCCCTCTGCTTTGGCTGCCAGAAGAATAATTCCGGATTGCATCTTGTCGCGCAGCTTGTCGCCGAAATCACGCAGCGTTTTGGCATCGCTGACATTTACTTCCGTTGCCAGTACTTTTATGCCGCCGATTTCCTTCACCTGACCCAATAAATCTCCGGAGTCTTTGGCGGCCAGTTTCCCTTTAAGTGCGTCAATTTCCTTTTCCAGATCTTTGGTGTGTTTGAGCAGTTTTTCGGCGCGGTCCGCCAGTTCCAGGGGACTGGCCTTAAATAAACCTGCCGCCTTTTTCAATTCTTCTTCCGCCTGTTGTACATGAACGAGCGCCTGCTTGCCGGTGACGGCCTCGATTCTGCGGACGCCCGCAGCGATTGCTGATTCATGCAGCACCTTCAATAAACCGATATCCCCGGTGCGGGTAACATGCGTGCCGCCGCAGAGCTCCATGCTCATCTCACCCATTTTCACAATCCGCACCGTTGCGCCGTACTTCTCATCGAATACCGCCGTCGCGCCGGTTTTGAGGGCGTCTTCCAGAGCGCAGACCTCGGTCACCACTTCTATATTTTTTCGAATTATGTCGTTGGCAATTTCTTCAATTCTCTGGAGCTCTTCGTCGCTGATTTTGGAAAAATGAGAAAAGTCGAAGCGCAGCCTTTCGGTATTAACGAGCGAACCGGATTGTTTGATATGATCGCCCAACACGGCTTTGAGCGCCGCCTGCAAAATATGTGTGCCGGAATGGTTGGCCTGAATTGCTTTTCGTTTTTCCAGGTCCACAATCAAATGAACTTTATCGCCGGTTTTAATATTTCCTTTTTGGACAATGCCTTTATGCACGAAGAGTTTTTCAACAGGTTTTTTTGTATCCTGCACGGCAAAGACAAAACCGTTGCCTTCCAGATAGCCGGTATCGCCTACCTGACCGCCGGATTCGCCATAAAATGCCGTTGTCTCCAAAACAATTTCCGCTTCCTGACCCTCGAACAGGGATTCGACTGTTTTACCGTCAACAATGATGGTGATAATTTGCGAGTCGGCCTTAGTGACTCCTTCATAACCGCAGAAGTCAGTGGCAATTCCTGAGCTGGACAATTTTAAATAGCACTCTCCAATGGCTTCCTCCCCACTGCCTTTCCATGCCCCGCGGGCACGTTCGCGCTGCTGTTCCATCTCGGTTGCAAATCCTGCCGTATCCAGGGTGAATCCGTCGCGCTTTACAATATCCGCCGTCAAATCTGTGGGGAACCCGAAAGTGTCGTAGAGTTTAAACACCAGCGTTCCGGGAAGAACATTCTTGTTTGCTTTCTTTAGTGCGGCTGTTTCTTCCTGCAAAATACGCAACCCGGCGTCGAGTGTTTCCATAAAACGCTGCTCTTCATTGATAATAACCTTGGTGATGAAGGATGACTTGGATTCCAGATCGGGATAGACATCTTTCATCATGCCGATGACAACTTCGGCGCACTGATAAAGAAAAGGTTTATTAATTCCCAGCATCTTGCCATGGCGTGCCGCCCGGCGTAAAATGCGCCGCAGGACATAACCCCGGCCTTCATTGGAAGGCAGGATGCCGTCACCGATTAAAAATGTCACGGCCCGGCTGTGATCGGCAATAACCCGGATGGAGGTGTCGTCGTCGGCATTTATGCCATATTTTTTTTCGCTGATTTTTTCGACAAATGCAATGATACCGCCGAATAAATCGGTGTCATAATTGCTTTTCGCTCCCTGGATAACCGCTGTGAGCCGCTCTAATCCCATTCCCGTATCAATGTTTGGTTTGGGCAGGGGATTCAAATTTCCCTTCTCGTCTCGGTCAAACTGAGTAAAAACCAGATTCCATATTTCCAGATAGCGGTCACAACCGCAATCGAGGTCACATTCGGGCCTTCCGCAGCCGACGTCTGCGCCCTGATCGTAAATTATTTCGGAACAGGGTCCGCAGGGACCGGTATCTCCCATCATCCAGAAATTGCTTTTTTCTCCCATCCGCACAATGCGGTCGGCGGGTACGTTCATTTTTTTATGCCAGATGTCGTAAGCTTCATCGTCATCCTGAAAAACCGTTACCCAGAGCTTATCTTTCGGGAGCTTCACAACTTCCGTTAAATATTCCCAGCCCCAGGCAATTGCTTCTTCCTTAAAATAATCGCCGAAGGAAAAATTACCGAGCATTTCGAAAAAAGTATGATGGCGGGCGGTAACACCGACATTTTCCAGGTCGTTATGTTTGCCACCGGCGCGGACGCATTTCTGGGATGACGCCGCCCTTGTGTAGCCTCTGTTTTCCAAACCTAAAAAGGCGTTTTTAAATTGTACCATCCCCGCATTGGTAAACATTAACGTCGGATCGTCTTTGGGAATGAGCGATGAGCTCGCCACTATGGTATGCCCTTTCCCTGTGAAATATTTTAAAAAACTTTCCCGAATTTCACTGCCCGTCTTCACCATGAAAATTTTCCTCCGGTATCTTTGCTAATTTATTGAGGAGCCGTTACGAAATAATTGTTTTTTCGTATTTCGTTTGGGCTCCTTATGCCGCTTTCAGCATTTATTCGACCAAGTTATTTTTTTCTAAACGGCTGAATATCAAGCCCGCCGGGAATCCTCTGCCCAGCAGTCTCTGAAATATACGTTTTTTTTCTTTAATATCCTGCCGGCCGCCTTTTTCCCCGGCCGTGTTTTTCTTAATTAAACGAGCCAAGGCTTCTCCTTCCGGAAATTCCTGCCGTACTTCTTCTATCGCCGCGTCGATTAAATATGCGGCGATACCTTTTTCCTTCAGGCTCGCGATAATTTTTCTGTTGCCCCAGAGTTTATTCACTGCCAGATTACGCGCCCATTGAGAAGCAAAAGAAGTGTCATCCAGATACTGCAAATCGCGGAGTTTTTCCAGTGCTTCTTTAATAACGGTTGCGGAAAATCCTTTTTCCCGCAGCTTTTTTTCTATTTCGCGGGCGCTGTGCGGCCGCAACGACAAAAGTCGATATGCTTTTTGCAAAGCATGATGCAAATCCAGATAATCAGCAGTTTTAGTTGGATTATCTGCATTATCCGGCACAGGATCATCCGGCAACGTTGCCTTATTCAAAGATTTATTGCTGCCGCGGTAGTTTTTATAACGCGACTGGGAATAGCGAATCACTTAGCCTCTTCCTGCTCGACAATTTTTATACCCAGTTTATCCTTCACTTCACTTTCCACTTGTTTCATAATGTCAGGATTTTCTTTCAGGAAGGTACGGGAATTGTCACGGCCTTGTCCCATTCTATCGCCCTTGTAAGAATACCAGGCACCGCTTTTTTCAATAACGCCCTGTTCGGCGGCTAAATCCAGAACATCACCTTCGCGGGATATGCCCTCGCCAAAAATAATATCGAATTCCGCTTCCCTAAACGGAGGCGCCAGTTTATTTTTAACTACTTTAACTTTTGTCCGGAAGCCCGTTACATCCTGTCCGGTTTTCAGAGATGTCATCTTGCGAATGTCCAGGCGCTGGGATGCATAGAATTTCAAGGCGTTACCGCCTGTCGTCGTTTCGGGATTGCCGAAAAAGACACCGATCTTCATGCGCAGTTGATTGATAAAGATTACGGTTGTTCTGGATTTGCTGATGCTGCCGGTAAGCTTGCGCAGTGCCTGCGACATGAGTCTGGCCTGCAGGCCCATCTGGGCGTCGCCCATTTCGCCTTCCAGCTCCGCCTTGGGAACCAGAGCCGCAACGGAGTCAATGACCAGAACATCCAGCGCGCCGCTGCGCACCAGCGTTTCAGCAATTTCCAGGGCCTGTTCGCCCGTATCCGGTTGTGAAATGAGGAGGTCATCCGTGTTGACGCCGATTTTCTTGGCATAGGTCACATCGAGGGCATGTTCGGCATCAATAAAAGCCGCCAGGCCATTGGCTTTTTGTGCTTCGGCAACAATATGCAGAGCGAGCGTTGTTTTGCCGCCGGATTCCGGCCCGTAGATTTCGACAATTCTGCCGCGCGGCACACCCATAGTGCCCAAGGCTATATCCAAGCTCAGAGATCCTGTGGATATCGCCGGGACATCGGCAACACGCTCTTTGCCACCCAATCTCATTATTGATCCCTTGCCGAACTGCCTTTCAATTTGGGTTATGGCCAACTCGACCGCTTTCGATCTATCTAAATCTGCGCACATATGAAACCTCCATTAAATTATTTATAAAATACCAGGTAATTTTTTTGCAACTTTATATTTGATGCAAAAACTTTATTCTATATTTTCTCAAACTATGTCATTGCCCGACTTATAGCTTGGCGAATGAGACTGTGTCGTAATATCAGATAAAGCCATCAACATCGTCATGCTGGTGAAAACCGGCATCCAGAACTTACTGATAATACTGGATTCCGGATCGCGTTTCACTTGTCCGGAATGACGAAACGGTAATTACTACACAGTCTCGAATGCCAGGTGATTGGGCAATCCAACATCAATTAAATAGAAACGTCCCAAATATTATGTTTCTCCCTTTAGTTTTCCTTTCATTTTCCTTTATTTTCAAAAAAACAAATCGATGCGTTCTAAAATATCTTTCAAAAAATCATCCGAAACATGCTCGGCAAATTTTGCGTTGCGAAAAGAATAATCCAAAGATTTAATCTGCTCCAACATTACTTCACCGGAAACGGTTTTACATCCTTGGAGCTCAATATGCAGAGGGTAGCTTTTTCTTTTGGAAGTAATCGGACACACTATTGCAAAACCGGTAAGTTTGTTAAAGTCTGCATTACTAATTACCAATGCAGGCCGATGCCCGGCTTGCTCGTGTCCTGCTTGGGGATTAAAATCAATCCAGATAATATCCCCTTGTTTGGGAATATACATTTAAAGTTCCTCCCGGCCCTGCGGTTCGTCCCAAAACTCTTCCGGTTTGCCGCCTTTATAACCGTCAAATAAAGTCTTCAGATCATATTTTTTAGGTTTCTGGATGATTATTCGATTTTTCTCAGCAATTATTTCCACCGAATCATTCACCTGAATTTCCAACATGTCGATCATTTTTTTCGGCAGTCTTATTCCCTGGCTTCCGCCCCAGCTTTGAACTTTTGTATACATATCACACCTCCGAAAGCAGTATATACATGTATATACATAATGTCAATTATATAAACATCTCAGCTTGCATGATCTTGTCAGTTTTCAGTTTCTTTCTCACTACAACTTTTACTCCTTGCCCGCCTGCGAAATGTTAATGGGCGACCCCTTTATTCAACTAAAGATTTGATCCCATTATTTTCCGGTCCCCCTATTAATAAAAATAAATGTCCCCCTCTCTCAATAAAGAGATACCAAACAGTAAGACATAATTGAAATATTGCAACTAACAATATTTTTAGTGCATAAGTTCCTAGGGAAGCATCTATCCAAAGATAGTTCTTTGGCAATTTACCAAATCCATAATTTACGAAACCTTCTATGCTTTTCTTCAGCAAGTATAGACATAAGGGTATGCCAATAATCAACACAGCAATGGTAAATATTATATGAGTAATTTTATACAGCATTATTTTCCATTCCCAATATTCCGCCAGCTATTTAACTCATGGCCTGGCGAATGCCGGGTGATTGGGGAATCCAGAATGATCTATCCCTGGATTCCCTTGTCTCATTGTCATTCGCAAGGGAATGACAATGAGATACTATTACTGCCAACTTGGCTGGCCATGAAACTGAACAACTTTTCTTATAACTCACCCAGTGGAATTGTCGCCAACCTTGTATAAATCGCCCCCTGAGGTGTCAGATTGCTTTGGAATAAAATCAATTCCGCGGCCCTAAATTCTCCCGCCGCAAAAGTGCTGTGCTTTTTTATTGCTGCCTCAATTCCCGCTGCTGCCCTAGCATCTTTGATGCGTCCCAGGGTCAGATGAGCGCGAAACGGCCGGTTTTCCCGCGGGAAACCCAGCACTTCGAAATCGGCTTCCAGCTTGTTTTGCAGCAGTGCTAATCTCCCGCTATCACCGGCTGTACCTACCCACAGGACGCGCGGCTTTCTTAAATCGGGGAAAACTCCCATTTTTTCAACTTTCAGGAACAGGGGCGGCATTGCCGCTGCCTGCTTTTTTATGGCGGCGCAAATATTTTCGACAGTGTTGCGATCGATGTTGCCAAAGAATTTCAAAGTCAGGTGATTGCCCTGGGGACGCGTCCAACTGATTGCGCCGCTGATTTCCTTTTTGAGCTTTTCTTGCAAGCGGGCAATGGCTGACAATGCTTCTGCGGATGGTTCGATTGCTAAAAAAGCCCGTATGTTCTTTTCCGTGTCCGGCATCTTACTCTTCGCTCTGCAAATATCTCTTCAGCATTAATAAGG
Source organism: Deltaproteobacteria bacterium (assembly GCA_025361065.1). Taxonomy (GTDB): domain Bacteria; phylum Desulfobacterota; class Syntrophia; order Syntrophales; family Smithellaceae; genus MVRV01. Next base: position 14,167 of record JANYAY010000110.1, on the reverse strand, counting down.
CCGCTTGGGAAAAGATCAGTTTGTTGCTTTTCCTGTCCCACCGGTAAGCATAATGGCAGCAGATAGTTTGAAGAGCATCGCTCAGTGCCAGATAAACAGTGCCGACAGGTTTATCAACACTGCCGCCGCCGGGCCCGGCAATGCCTGTGGAGGACAATCCGAGATCGGTGCCGGCCATTTTGCGCACGCCTTCGGCCATGAGCCGCGCTGTTTCTTCGCTTACGGCGCCATGTTTTTCAATAATCGCCGCAGGGACGCCAAGCAGGCTGACTTTGGCCGCGTTGCTGTAAGTGACTACAGCGCGTTCCAGATATTCTGAACTGCCGGCAACATCGGTCAATCGATTGGTGATCAATCCCCCGGTACATGATTCCGCCACAGCTATTGTCAATTTTTTTTCTTTCAACAGGTTTGCCACAATTTCTTCCAGGGTTTCTTCACCATAGGAAAAAATGTATTTATTCAGGCGGGCGGCAACTTCATCCTGCGCCAGTTTTAATTTTTCCTCGGCGGCCTTAAACGTTGTCTGACGCGAGACCAGAACAAGATGGTTTTCCGGGAAGACAGGGTAAAAGCCGATATTTACTCCAAGAGCGGCAAAATCAATATTTGCCAGGCTCTTATCAACTGCGGCTTCAGAGATCCCAAAAGTCTTGATGGTTTGCCGGGCAATATACTGCTCATTTTGCGGAAATTCGCGGCGCAGAATCGGGACAACACCTTCCGGAAACATTTTTCGCGTCTCCCGGGGAACTCCGGGAATGACAAAAATCCATTTTCCCGCAGACTGAAGCGCAAAGCCTGCCGCCGTACCCACAGGATTGGCAATAACTTCCGCCCCCCTGGGAAACATGGCCTGCTTCGTATTGTTTTCTACCCAGACCAGATTGAATTGAGTAAATATCTCTTTGATGTGGTTTAAAACTTTTTCGTCGGTATAGAGAGGCAGGTCAAAGGCGCGGGCAACAGCTTCCGTAGTGATGTCGTCGGCAGTCGGACCCAAACCGCCGGTGCAGATGACAGCATCTGCCAGCGGCAGTAGATAATTTAAACGGCTCTTGATGGAAGCAAAATTATCTTCCACCGACAGCATTGCCTCCACGCTCCAACCTTGCAGATTAGCTTCCTGCGCAATAAAAGAAGAATTGGTGTCGGCAGTCCGCCCGCTCATCAGTTCATTGCCGATGGTTAAAATTGCTATTTTCATAACATGCACCCTCGTAAAAAGTTCATCTGCTGTTTATGACATTTAGGTTACGTTACGCTGCAGCCTTCCCCGGCCTCCGCCGGGGCGGACTTATTGCGACGTATGTTAATATACGACTCATTCCTCTTGCTTTGCGCGCCTTGCATCTGAAGCCTTTTACAAAGGCGCACTCTTTGATTAATTAAAACTTCAAGAAAACTGTAAAAATGAACAAAACTAATCCGGCATAAATACCGGCTCCGACATCGTCGAGCACAACACCCCATCCACCCGGCAGCCTCTGCAAATTATCGATGGGAAAAGGCTTCAAAATATCGAATATCCGGAATAAAACAAATCCGGCGCAAAGATGCGCAGTTGTAATCATCACCGGCAGCATAGTTACCTGAAAGCCAATGATTTCGTCAATTACAATACGCTGGTCATCTTTTTTCTGATAAATTTCTTCGGCGCGTCCGGCAACATAAATGGATAAAGCCATTAAAACCAGGACAACCAGCAGACGCAAAAACCAGGGCAGAGGAAGGCAAAGCAGGCAAATCGGAACACCGGCTAAAGTGCCGAATGTTCCGGGAGCGATCGGCGCTAAACCGGAGCCAAAACCGCAGGCCAGAAACTTGATTATTTTTTCTTGCAAACCCAATCCCTCATTTTATCAAAACAACAAATATTGCCTTTTTTCAATCAGTTAAGTTTGCGTAAGCTATCTTCTTTTTGCCTTTGTGTCAAACTTTTTCCACATATCGCGCTTTTATTGAATTCATGTTTCACGATAATTAAATCTTGACAATAGAACAATTGTTCTATACCATGTTCTCCACGGAAGTCAAGTAAACTTTATAGTAATTATATCTGAAGAAAGGCCTTGCGCAAACCAAATATTGTACGTTATAATGTACTAAATTTGTAAACATTGCGAGGTGTGAAATGCCAAGATTAAAAATTGATGAAGATATTAAGCCATTATCCGACGTAAGGATAGGTATTGCGAGCTTTATCAAGCAAGTTCGTAATACAAAAAGACCTTTGATTATTACACAACATGGAAAAGGAGTTGCCGTTTTATTGGACGTCTCTGAATACGAAGCAATGCAGGAGAAACTGGAACTTTTAACGGATGTTCAGACTTCTCTTAGTCAACTCGAAAATGGTCAAGGGGTTGCGCAGGAAGATGCAAAAGAAAAAGTTCTCAAGAGAATCCAGCAATGAACATTATTTGGTCGCCATTGGCTATTGATAGAACTGCGGAAATCGCCGCATATATTGCACAAGACAAACCATCTGCTGCGGAAAAATGGATCAACGCGGTATTCTCAAAAATCGAGCAACTGGAATCTTCGCCGGGAATCGGGAGGGTTGTGACTGAAATTAGAAATGACCAATTCAGAGAGCTTATCTATGGTAACTCCGCATTATATATCGCATTGAAAAACAACAAATATCTATTCTTACAATTCGACACGGTAAGCAGATATTGCCGATAGATGAAATTTTGAGTAACGAGATTTGACAAGAAGTTTGATGGCGGCAAAGACGTTTTACAATTTGAATATAAGTAAAAGAATAGAAATTAAAATTGATTACTTTTCCGTTGGTATGATATAATGGAATACCTTAAAAAAGGGGATTATTATGGCGAAAGCAAAGATTGCAATTACATTGGACGCCGAATTTATCGGCGAATTAGATCGACTCGTCGAGGAACATTATTTTCCCAATCGCAGCCAGGCAATCCGGGATGCTGTGAGCGAAAAGCTTGCCCGAATGAAGCGTAGCCGGCTATCTGTGGAATGCGCAAAACTCGATCCGGTATTGGAAAAAGCTATCGCAGAGGAAGGATTAGCTGAGGATGTGAGCCAATGGCCGGAATATTGAGAGGCGAAATACGATGGGCTGAATGAAATTATTGCGTAACCGGTCAATCCAATGGAATCGCTACGCTCACCACTAATTTTTTCGCTGAGCCACTAGTGTAGTGCCTTTAACGCTTCTTTACATAAGGATTAAGTGCGGAGCGCCTCATACAAAAGTTCCCTTCCGTCATTCCGGACTTGATCCGGAATCCAGAACGTTGAGAAACTGGATTCCCGCCTGCGCGGGAATGATAACATGAATCCAATTCAAAGGGATTTGTGACGCACTACACTAGAAGAGAAGTAATATGACCCATCAGCCTTGTGTATTTTTATGAACGATATTATTTTCAGTCTCCAATCCTGGCCGCGGGCTATTGCCCATATTGACGGCGATGCCTTCTTCACTTCCTGCGAAGAGGCCATTCATCCGGAACTAAGAGGAAAGCCGCTGATCACCGGCGGTGAGCGCGGCATTGTCGCCTGCGCCAGTTATGCCGCCAAAAGCATGGGAATCAAGCGCGGCGTTCCGTTGCACGAGGCACGGCAAATCTGTCCGGGCTTAATCATCCTGCCTTCCGATTACGAAACTTACAGCTTATTTTCCCGGCGGATGTTCGGCATCATGCGGCGCTTCACACCCGACGTGGAAGAATATTCCATTGACGAAGCTTTTACCGATATCACCGGTATGCGCCGTGCCCTGCACTCATCATACGAAGAAATCGCCCTCCGGATGAAAAAGGAAATTGAAAGAGAGTTAGGCATTACCGTTTCCGTGGGCCTGAGCATAACCAAGGTATTGGCAAAGGTTGCCTCCAAGCACCAAAAACCGGCCGGCATGACGGTAATTAAAGGGAGGGATATTGCCCAATTCCTGCATAATCTGCCTGTGGAAAAAGTCTGGGGTATCGGCCCGGCCACAACCAGCTACCTGGCCAAGATGCATATTTCCTCTGCGCTGGATTTTGCCCGGTTGCCCGAAAAAACGGTGCTGGATAAATTTACCAAACCCGGCGTGGAAATCTGGCAGGAGCTGCGCGGCAAATCAGTTTATCCGGTAACAGCCGAAGAGAAGAGCTCCTATGCCTCGATCAGCAAAACAAAAACTTTTGCTCCAGCCACATCGAACGCCGAATATCTCTTCGCCAACCTGATGCGCAATATGGAATCGGCCTGCATCAAAGCGAGGCGCTACCGCCTTGCTCCGCAGAAAATCGCCGTGTTCCTGAAGAAAAATAATTTTGCTACGCAAGGCAGCGAAGCAAAGCTCACCCGTCCCTGCGCCTGCCCGCTGGAATTTTCCGGGATTATCCGCGATCTTTTTACCGCCTGCTTCCGGCCGGAGGAAATTTATCGCGCCACGGGAGTCATTCTTCTTGATCTGCAAGCGGATAACAACACTCAATATTCTCTTTTTGACGACCCACCACAGGCGGAAAAAATAAAGGAGCTCTACGATGTTGCCGACGAACTGGGGAAAAAATTCGGCAAACACACTTTGTATCTGGGCAGTTCCCATCCTATTGAGAAACTGGGTAAAGGACGCCGGGGCGCTCCCACTGTGCGCGAACAAACCCTTCTCCCGGGCGAAACCCGCCGCCGGCATTTGGGGCTGCCTTTAATTCACGTAAAGACCGGATAACCAGAAAAAAGCAATGGAGGATCGAAGGGGGAGAGAAGTTTCTCTCCCCCCGGCTTAAATCCCGCTCACGCGGGACGAGCGTTAATTTTCCGCAGCGAGCTCGCGAGGTGGTTGATTGAAAGTAAAGGCCCACAGCCCTGCCGGACCCTTCTACTTGTAGAACTTTTTACCGAAGAGCTTTTCGCTCAACCCTGTCAGGTCGCCCCATTTCATGGGGCCGCCCTTATCCGCCGGGAATCCGGTGCCCCAGATCATCCCGACATCAATCATGGCGGGCGAAGTGACGATCTTCCGGTCCAGAAGGTCCTTGCCGACTTTCAGCATGGATTCGTTGAAACCGTTCTGCATTTCCTCGACGGAGACCTCTTTCGGTGTCCCCTTCGCAATCAGGGGCAGGACTTCGGGATCGACGGTGCCATCCTTGAGGAAGAAGCCTTTACCCGACTTCTTCAGGCCGCATCTTCCCGCTTCCACGACGTTCTTCAGGGTAGGCTCCACGAATCCCATCCCTTTCATCGCTTTGTAAGGAACATCGATGCCGACTTCATCGACCAGGCGAATCGGTCCCACCGGCATGCCGAAGGCGGTCACGGCGCCGTCCACCTTCTCGATGGAGTTGCCTGTTTCCACGTATTCCAGGGCCAGCTTGAGGTAAGGGAACAGGATGGCATTGACGACAAAGCCCGGATTGTCGAGGCAGACAATGGGACGCTTCCGAATGAGCCCCGTGAAGTTCAGGAGATTGTCGATGGTTTCCTGAGCGGTCTGTTCGCCGCGAATCACCTCTACGAGTTCCATCATCCAGACGGGGGAGAAGAAGTGGATGCCCCCGAACCGCGCCGGATTTGCGACAAAGGGCGCCATCGAGGTAATGGGAATCGAGGAGGTATTGCTGGCCACGATGCAGTCCTCCCGGATCACCTTGCTCAGCTCCCCGTAAACCTGCTTTTTGACGCCGATCTCTTCGAAGACGGCTTCAATGACAATGTCCACTTCTTTAAAAGCGTCGGTGTAATCCGACGTGGCGGTGAGGCGGGCCATGAGATCTTCTACGGGCTCTTTAAGGCGCTTTTTCTCGGCCATCCCGCCCAGGATCTTCCGGAGGAAGGCCTTGCCCGGTTCCAGGGCTTCCGGGATATCCTTCACCAGGACAGGAATCTTCGTGTTGCGCAGGATGTCAATGATGATCCCCCGGCCCATTGTGCCGAACCCGAGGACCGCGGCCTTATTTATCACCTTGGGAACGAAGCCCTTCGTCATCATGCCCTTGGGTTTGTCCGTCATTCCCTTGATGAAAAAGGTGTTGATGCTGCCCTTCGCCTGGTTGCTCAGAATTACTTTGACGAAGTTTTCCTTTTCCAGCTCCAGCCCCTCTTCCAGGGATAGCTTGACACCCCGGTGCATGGAATCGAGGGCATAGATAGGTCCCGGGATCTCACGTCCCTTCGTGGCTTTGAGGATGCCCTGTTTAGCCATATCCGCTACGGCATCGACCTGGGAGAAGTCCTGGACAGGACGCTTCAGATCCGCCTTCCCGGCGCTGATCTCGCCGAGGAAGATCTTGGCCGCCGCGAGGAGGTCTGCATCGGCGGGAATGAGCCGGTCGATGATCCCCAACTCCAAAGCCTTCGCTGCCGGCAGCATCTTTCCCCTGAGGATCAGCTCAAAAGCGGGATAACCGATCAGTCTGGGAAGCCGCTGGGTTCCGCCGCCGCCGGGAAAGAGACCGACGTTGCATTCGGGCAGGCCGATGATTGTGGTTTTTCCTTCCCTGGCAATCCGCGCCGTACAGGCCAAAGCGAATTCCAGCCCGCCGCCCAGGCAATGGCCGTGAATCGCCGCAATGCTCGGATATCCCAGTTTGCTCATCCGGGCAAAGCAACCGTGGAAGACATCCAGGATCTTCCGGGCCAGATCGGCGGAATCAACCTGGGACATGGTCTTCAGATTCGCCCCGGACAGAAAATTGTCCGGCTTCCCGGAAATGAAAATGATCCCCTGGAGACCCCTTTCCTTCTCCACGTCGCCCATCAGTCGGGCGAAATCTTCAAAGGCCGCATCGGTCCACGTGTTCATCGCGTCACCAACCACATCAAAGGTGATAACGCCGATCCCCTCTTCAACCCGCAAATTGAAAATTTGACTCATGAAGTACCTCCTTAGTTTTTCAGGATTCCACTGAGATAACGGAACTTCCTGTGATTGCCTGCATTATTTTTGATATTATGAAAGGTCATGCTGCCGATAATAAGGTCATGACGGCCCGTGATTTGATTTTTTTGATATTGTATATTTGATAAGAGATTGCTTTCTGTCAAGCGAAATATAGGGAAGTTCCGCTTTTATGTCAATTATTTTTTCGGCAAGATGTTGTGCCGGTGGGTGCTGGAAGATGCCGGTGATATTGTGAAAGTTCCCATCAATAAATAATTTCTTATTGCTTATTGTGATTGTTTTCTATACCTTACATCATCATCTAACTTAAACAACCGGGACAGCAGTGCAATAAATATATTCTCCAGAATGGAGGCAGACATGGCGGAATCTCAAAAGAAACTCACATTTTTCGAGGCGGCATCCATTGTTGCCGGCTATGGCATCGGCGGGGGAATCATGGCCGTGCCCTATCTGGCATCCCTCACGGGTATCGTTCCGCTGGTGCTTATCCTCCTTACCGCTTACTGCCTCAGCCTCCTGCTGCACCTCATGGCGGTGGAGATCATGCTGCGCGACGGCGAGAATGGACAAATGGTGGAACTCTTCGGCAAGTATCTCTTCAAGGGCCGCCTGGCAGGGTTCATAACGTGGCTTGTCTTCGGCATGATCGTAGCCGCGTTTATCGCCAGCCTTTCGGCCTACATCGCCGGTGGGGGAGAGATCCTCATGGAGCTCATAAAAATCCCGGTATGGGCCGGGCATTGCATTACCTACGCAATTGCGGCCGGGGTTGTCTTCTTTGGGCTCAAAGTGCTGGGGATCAGTGAGAAATATGCCGTTATGGCCATTATCCTTCTGATTCTGAGTCTGGCACTGGCTTCCCTGCGGCTGCCCTATGCCCTGCCGCTATTTGCTAAAGGCCATTCCAACGCCTCCCTGGCCCTCTTCGGCATGAGCATGTTCAGTTTCTTCGCCCTCTTCTCCGTACCCCAGGTTGTGCAGGGACTTTCCTGGAATAAGAGGCTTATTCCGCGCGCCATAGCCATGGGCATGGCCATCAACGGTGTGGTGACCTTAATTCTCGTTCTTATCAGCCTCGGTGTAAGCAGAGAGGTGACCAGGATTGCCATCATCGGCCTGGGGCAGGCCCTGGGCAGCTGGGCCAACGGCATTGGCTCGCTCTTCATCCTGCTGGCAATGCTCACAACATACTGGTCTGTATCTTTCGCCCTTGCCGTTGTGGTGCAGGAGCGTCTCGGATGGGGACAGCGCCTTTCCTGGTTGGTGGCAACTCTGCCGTCCTTTCTCATCGTCATCGTCCGGGTGAGCGATTTTCTCGGCTTTATGCGAATGGCCGGGGGAGCCATCGCAGTGCTCGTAGCTATAATGATCGTGCCGCTTCTCAACGCCACCCGCCGCCACGGGCCTGTTTCGGACCCCGCGTGGACTATGGGAATCTGGGGCGCTCCGATCTTTCAGGTCCTTGTCGTTCTCGCCTTTCTCCTTATGGCTGTAGGATCGCTTATAACTATTTCCTAGGCCGGAGCAAGCCAGCCGTTACCGCGAGTACAAAACTTCACCGTCGATGCAGGTGGCGCAAACCTCGATGGCGTGGATTTCCTCGGGTTGGACACGCAGAGGATCCGCAGCCAGAGATACGAAATCGGCGCGTTTGCCGGGCGTTATTGTTCCCCGGCGATCCTCCTCAAACTGGGCATAGGCCGCCTCCCGGGTGTACATCGCCAGCGCCTGAGATACGGATATCGCCTGTCCGGGAACATATCCCTCGCGCGTAACAGCGCATTCCACAGCGGCCATCACCCGCTGGGTTTCCACCGGTGAATCCGATGAACCGGCAAGCGGGATTCCTGCTTCCAGTACAGCGCGCAAAGGGTAGGTATCCTCCATCCGTGCCGTCCCGATCAGCTTTTTTAAAAACGGCATGTCCGAATGGATGAACATGGGTTGCATGGAGAACACCAGACCAAGTGCTTTGGCCTGGCGCAGCATCCCGGCATCCAGCATAGATGCATGTTCAATACGATGACGGTGGTCCGGGCGAGGATAATCGCCAAGCAGACGGGCATACAGGTTGATACAGAGGCGATTGGCCCGATCGCCAATGGCATGAATCGCGATCTGATGTCCTGCCCGGTGCGTCTGGCTCATGAGATCGAAGAGTGCACTTTCCTCATGCAGCAGGAAGCCGGCATTATCCGGTTGGTCGGAGAAAGGCTGCTGCATGGCGGCGGTAGAAGAGCCGAAGGTGCCGTCGGCGATGATCTTCATCCCTCCGATGCGGGTGCGGCCGGAAGGAGCCGCTTCATGAAGGCCGGAATTCTTGATATTAGTGATTGTTGCGGCGTCCTTGGCCAGGAGCAGCAGGTAAAGTGATTGGGGGATATGTTCCCGCAGCATTTCTATGAGCGGCAGATCGAATGCCCCTATCTGTCCGCCGGGGCCGTCCGGGCCAGTCTGCAGTATGGCGCCAAGTGATGTAATTCCGTAGCTCAGCATGATCCCGAAGGTCTTTTGCACTCCGGCAACAAGCTCGTCCATTTCCGGCATGGGCATATGGTTCAGGATGAGCGGCACGGCGTTCTCGCGGAAAATGCCCAGGGGCATGCCATGTTCGTCGCGATCGATAATGCCGCCGGTTGGTTCCGGTGTTGATGCCGTGATACCCGCGACCGCGAGAGCGGGCGAATTGGCGAGTATCGAATGTCCGTCATGCCACATGACGATCACCGGACGATGGGGGCTGACGCGGTCGAGATCATGACGGGTTGGTGTCCGTGGCTCGCCAAGGCTCTGTTCGTCGAAGTTACAGCCGATAATCCAGCCGGCGCCGCTTTTTTCTTGCTCGGAAGCAGTCAGGCGGCGGATAAGCTCCTCCATATCCCGGACGCCATGGAGGTTGGTGTTCATAGTATAGAAGACTGTCGAGAGGGGATGGACATGGCAGTCGCAAAAGCCGGGCAGCAATGTCGCCCCTTGGAGATTGAAAGGTTCGAAGCCCGGCCCGAGTGCCGCGCGGCATTCTGCTGCATTGCCCACCGCGGTGATGACACCGTTGCGGACTGCTACTGCCTCAGCGGCAGGCCGGGCAGCATCCAGAGTGTGTATAGTCCCACCGTAAAATAAGCGTTCATTTGTTTGCATAATGATTTATCATCCTCCGACTTCCTGCCAACTGATAATATAATCCAGAGAGCTCTTTGGGGGGGCATTTTCATTAATCTTCCATTTACCCCTGATGCCCATTTCTTGTGCCGTCAGTGCAAAATGATTCATGGCAATGCCCATATCAATATCCTGAATGTGTACTTCCCGTAATTTGTATCCAAATGCCCGTTCCAGATAAAAATGAAAAGCATTAGTGGTTGTTTCCCGCAGAATGCGCCACGGTTGTTTATTGGAGGCCGACGGAGCAAGGCGGATATTTTCCAGAGCCTCAGAATATTTTCCGGCCTGCGCCTGGGTTAAAGGTGTGGAAAAATTTCCTGCGAAGAAAAGATCCGGCCAGGGCTTTCTGTGATCAGACCCCGCCGACAGACGAAATATTTTTTCGGCAAACGATTGGCGATCGGCCCGATAACCGACAGGGCTGATCGCCGGGAGGAGTTCATCTTCCTGCAATTGGATTGCTCGGGCAAAACCACTGGCGCTGAAAGTGCCCGCCATCCAGCAAGTCCCCAGTCCGAATGCTGTTGCCTGCAATATTAAACTTTCCATGCAGTAACCGTAATCTACCACTGCTTTATTGCCTTTTTTAATTGTTCCGGCCAGAAAAAGCCGGGCATTTTTGATCACGCCGTAAGTGCCCAATTTTTTCCATTCACCGGGCTCGGTCATATCTAAATTAATTAACTGATATTTTGGTTTATTGCCGAATGGCCCCGCATGTTGGGCCGCAACCAGACAGTTGAATTCCTGGAGGATTTTTTCTTCCACCGGCTTATCCGCATAAGTACGGCAGGAAACGCGTTTTTTGATTAAAGAGGTTATCTCCGGCATGGACTCTCCCGAAAAAAATATCGTTGGCAAAATGCTGAGTAAATGTACTATAAGTAGCCTGAAAAGAAAAACATTTTTACCAGGGTTATCTATAATTGATGCTGCCTTTTCCAGTTCCATGGATAACGCGATGCTCCGCAGAGACATTGCAGGCAGTATCTCTACCTGTTGGAAGATGCAGTGCAAAGTAACATCCGGGCTTTTACAATGTCGTCAATAAGGAGTTGTGTATGAAGCTAGCCTCTGTCGATGAAATGCGTTTTATGGATCGTTTCGCCATGGATAAACTGGGGATCAGCGAAGAAATTCTCATGGAAAATGCCGGTCTTGCTGCGGTTAATTTGCTGCAAAAAGAAATCGGTATCCGCGATAAAAAATTTGTCATCTTTTGCGGTTCCGGCAACAACGGGGGTGATGGTTTGGTCGTGGCCCGTCTGATCCATTCCAAGGGCGGCAAAGCCATAGTATTCCTGACCGGTGACAGGAAAAAGTACCGTGGTGCGGCGAAAACGAATTTGGATATTATCGCGGAATTGCCTGTTGATGTAATTAAAATCAGTGCGGCTTCCGATGCGCGCCGGGAAGTGCTGCATTGCGACGCCGTCATCGATGCGCTATTCGGCACCGGTCTTGATCGCGAGATAAAAGGTTTGGCTGCTGATGTTATTGAACTCATCAACAATTGCGGGAGGAAGGTTTTATCGCTGGATATTCCTTCCGGTGTTAACGGCAATACCGGCGAAATTATGGGTGTGGCAGTCAAGGCCGATTACACGGTAACATTTGGCCTGCCGAAAACCGGCAATATGTTTTATCCCGGGTATGAACTGGGCGGAAAACTTTTTACTACGCATATTTCCTTTCCTCCGTCACTTTATAACCGCAATGAGCTGCAGGTGGCAACGAACAGTCAGGTGACACTGCCGCGGCGTCCGGCGGAAGCTTATAAGGGATCAATGGGCGATGTGCTCTTCATTGCCGGTGCAGCCAATTACTTTGGCGCCCCGTATTTTTCAGCCATGTCGTTTTTGAAAGCCGGCGGCGGTTATGCGCGGCTGGCCGCACCGGAAACAATTACGCCATTTATCGCCGGGGGCGGCCGGGAAATTGTCTATCTGCCGCAGGCGCAGACGGCTGCCGGAAGTATTGCTCTGAAAAACAAAAAGCAATTGCTGGCTGCGGCCGCAGGCGTTGATATGGCGGTTATCGGACCGGGCCTTTCCTTGCACAAGGAAACAGCGCGACTGGTGCAAGATCTTGTTGCCGGGATCAAAGTTCCTCTTTTGATTGATGGTGACGGCCTCACCGCTGTTGCGGCTGATCCTTCAATTCTCCGGAAGCGCAAAGCTCCAACTATCCTGACGCCACATTTAGGTGAAATGGCGAGTCTCACGGCAAAGCCAGTCTCCGAGATCAGAGCCCATAAAATTTCCATTTTGCAGGAAACGGCAAAAAAACTTCAGGCAACCATTGTTTTGAAAGGCGCTCATTCTTTGATCGGTTTTGCCAATGGCGAGGTCTATGTCAACTTGAGCGGTAATTCCGGGATGGCGACCGCCGGTTCGGGTGATGTTTTGACCGGCTGCATTGCGGCGATGTTCGGCCTGGGGCTTGCGCCGGAGCCGGCCACGCGCAAGGGAGTGTTTCTGCATGGCTACGCAGGTGATCTGGCCGCCGCGGAAAAAGGCATTGACGGTATTACGGCCAGAGACATTATGGATTTTCTGCCGCAGGCCATGAAAAATGACCGGGCCGGAGCAATTGCCGCCGACTATTTTGACCCGCCTGTCATCTGAGGGTGGTTTATATAAAATAGTTATTCTGAGCAATGCAAAGAGGCTTTTAAATCGTTAAGAGAGACCTCGATTAGGAGTGAAAGATAAATTGAAGTTCTTTGAGTTTTGCGTATTTTCTGATTTGAAAAGGTAATGCAGCTTCAGGCTTGATACATTTGTTACACCTGCTAACAAACGTTCTGTAATACCATTGATGTCAGCTAATTACGGCTTGAAAGTCACAAAAAAAGCAGAGCCATTTTCTGACACTGCCTTTATGCTTGTTCATTTATTCATCCCAACTTCAATCACGTGTTTCAAAGTTTCCAAGGCATGTTTCATATCGAGTGTGCCTTGTTTAACTACGAAACCTTCTGCGAATTTACCAATCACTGGAACAGGTATCGTATATTCCACCAATAGATCGACTTGTGTGCTTTTTTCCTTTTGGTTAAAGTTAAATGTCCAAACAGACTCGATTCCAGCCTTACTCTTGGTAACGATTTTCTTGTTGGGTACTTCTTCAGCAATTTCGCTCATGCCCTCAAACTTGATGCCTATAAACTTGTAGGTCCATTTGAATTTTTTGCCGACGCCTTTTCCTTGGATATCATGTACCTCCATCATAAGTGTCAACCAAGAAGGTAAATTTTCAGTTTCGGCTACAAGGTCAAACACTTTCTCAACTGGCGCATTGATAATAATATTTCCTTCTGCCTTTACCATGATTCTATCCTCCATAATAGATGGTGGTTGGTTTAATGTCTGTGCCACAATTAATATTTCACTACTCCGCCTCTATGAGGAGGGAAAAGTCCTCATAGAGGCTAAATATCGGCACTTTCCGATAATACCTTTTCATGGTGAACTCCTAAAGGTTAAGGGTTAGGTTAATGGGTTTATTGAAATAGACATTAGGAAAACCGAAAAATTGATTTTTATTTTAACAGCTTTTACATTTAATGCTATACGGAAAAGCAAAATAAGTTGTTAAATTATCGATAAGCAATCAGTAACAGGAAATTACTATTAGGAGAGGTTTTGCAGGTAAGTTTTCAGATTGATTTTTTGTTCGATGAGTCCCAGTTTCTCCCGTATGTGATAACGGTAAATACTTATGGCACTTGCCGATATGCCGATGAATCTGGCGATCTCTTTGGTGGATTTTCCTTGACGGATAAGATCGGCCACTTGCACCTCCCGGGGAGTGAGACCGAGGTATTTCGAGGATAGCCTTTGGGTGAAAGGTGAAATGATGTTTTGCAGGTTTGTCTCTAAAATGCTCAGGGCGAACTTGCTCTTGGAATCGATCTTCCTATTTTTCATCTCTTCGATATAAGGGAGAAGTAGTTCCTTCACATTTGATGTCACCTTGAAATGGTATAGTCATAGTGGACACCTCGAAAAGAGTGATATAAAGAAAAATCTATTAGAGGTGAGATATGACAACAAAGAGAAAGAGTTATTCAAAGCAATTTAAAATTGATGCAGTAAAACTTGTGACCGAGGGAGG
>JANYAY010000072.1 GCA_025361065.1 Deltaproteobacteria bacterium | reverse complement strand
GGCCAATGGTAGCTTTCGATAGTGTGCTGAAGATTGCCACCAGAGTGGAATCGCTGACCTACAGGGCCTTTTACGAAGACATGAAAACACATACGAATCCCGCAGTATTCGACGATTCTGTGTTAACCGGATAGGCATGGTACTTTCTTTTGCTTATCTCCAAAACAAGCGGAAAACCTTCATGAAGGGAGCCTACATAAGAAAATCCTCCGCCCGGACAGACAATGGCAAACGGTGCTCCCGATTCTCCCCGGAAGAAGAATATTCCGGTGTTTTCTTTGGTTGGATCATCTCTCTTTTGCTGTTCGGTGTAGAAATCGTAAAAGATGGTTTTGCCGTTATTTACAGTATCAATCATGTGGTTCAACGCACCCACAACAATGCCGGGGTCCACATGGCTGTGGTAAGGCATGAGCGAGCGGACATTGCTAAGCGGCGTATCGAGGTAATAAGTGTCATTCTCCTTAGGGAGCATCAGTTGGCTAAAGCCTTTAAATGCCGGATGCCCCGCAATGTTTCGTACGGAATCATCGGTCGTCAAATGGGCATAGTTTCCCTGCCTGTTTCCTTTTTCACGCAATGTTTCCCCTGTATCTGCATTACCCATGACAGTACCGCCTGTGCAACAGACAAACATGATCATCAGGATTTTCAGAGACCTGTTTATTTTCAAGTATCCTCACCTATATGCTTTTGGACTGCAGTTTCTTGTTCGGATGTCCCCCGAAACCTGCGTTAATCCAGCCCTTTCTTCACGAGCCAGTCGGACATCAGGTCAGCGATCCGCGCATTATTCAGATCCGACATAAGAAAATGCGTATTGCCACGGACACCGGTCTCGGGCAGATGCACGATGGTAACATCGCCGCCGTGACGATTCACCACGTCTCTCCACTGCTTTGCCACCTCAAGGAATACGCGCCATTGCTCCTGCCCCGGGTTTTCCGATGGATGGTCGGGAATATTGTCGCCGTAGTAAACGATGATAGGAATCCGGGTGAGCCTCATGAAATCGGCCATGGGCACAGTAGGAGGAGTTACGGTACGGCCAGCGAGTTTTATTGATTCAGGAGCTTCGCGTTCTGGAAAAACAAAATCCCCACCCGGCTCAAAGGAAACAATGGCGCGAATGTTGTCATTGTCGATTGCGGTGCGCCACCCGGGCCCCCCGCTCTGAGAGTGGGTGACGAGTATACCTTTACCAATCCTGTTAAACAGTTCCGAGACGGCAGCGATAATTACTTTCGCGTTATATGGGCCAGTATTGGGAACCATTTGCCTGAAAAACTGGTTCAGGGCTTCTGGTTCTTTTGAAAACTGAACCCCATCATAAAATTTCGGCCAGGCACCGAGCCGGAAAATACCAAACCACAATTGCTCGTCCGGCGTTGCAGAAATCGTTGCAGCTTCCGTGCTGCGAGCTGCGCGGCCGCGTCGAGGCTGGTCAATCAAATGAACCCCGTACCTCTTGCGCAGAAATATATTCTGGAACCCTTCACGCCCATCAGGAGTGGTTTCCCATGTTTTTGCAGACTGTCCGTGCCCATGCCAGAATACGAGCGGAAACTTACGGGCCTTATCCGGTATCTGATAGAAAATATAGGCATGATCACCATGAAGCGTTTGCCCTTCCGGGCTGACGCCGTTGGGATTGTATGCACCTTGCTTTATTGGGTCAAAAGTCCCAGGCTCACTGATGACTGTTCCCCCGACTGCAAAACTGCCTTGCTCCTGAATGACCATCGGTTCAAGTTTGCAGCAACGCTGAGCGACGGCACAGGCGGAGAAACACACGCCGAGCAATGTCAGCGTGAGTGCAACAATTAATTTTCTAATCATTGTATTCATGGCTCGGCTCCTTATTTTAGCGTCTCGCCGAAGAACTGGGTCAATTTGCCCATGGCTTGATTCACATATTGCGGTTTCCAATAGGTTTCGATGTGGGTTGCACCGTCAATCAAAAATAACTCTTTATTTCTGGAGTTGTGAGCATCTTTGAAAGCATCTAATGTCATATACAGTGAGTCGGCTCTGCTACCTGCCATCATCAGTAAGGGTTGGTTGATCAAGTCCATATTGCTGGCAGCATCAAAATTCATTAAATCGAGGAGACTGCTCATGGTGTACCTGAACGTTGAATTGGGGTGGGCGTGGGTCTTCCAGTAGTATTCAAAGCCTTGTCGATACAAATCAAACGGCAACTTTCCAATTTGTTCATCCGTCAGCTTGGTATCGGCTGCATAGATAATCTCGCCTCCGGCTGCTTCTTGCGCACGGGCGTCTGAGGCTTGCTTTAAGCGTTCCTGTATAGTGGATACTTGCGAGTCCATAAAGCCGTTTCGTCTCACCAGACCAGAATTAAACATGCTCAAAATGGCGACTGCTTTAAAACGCTTGTCGGTTTGGGCCGCTTTTAATGCATATCCGCCACCCCCACAGATGCCAAGTAAGCCTAAATGATCGGCATCTACGCCGGCATACTGAGTGATAAAATCAGCCATGCCATGAATATCTTCAATACGGTTAAAGGGTTTGTCCACATTACGGGGAAGGCCACCGCTGGCACCTTGATACGCCGCATCCGCAGCAATGGCAATGTATCCTTGTTCAGCCAAACGCTGAGCATACAAGCCCGCGACTTGCTCTTTCACGCCGCCATTGGGGTGTGCCACCACCACCGCCGGATACTGATGGTTTGTGTCATAGTCCGTAGGGGTATAAACGTTTGCGGAAATATCGATACCATTAAGTTTGTAAGTGACTTGATGAATATTTACTTTGCCTTTTACGTTTTCGATAATCGCACCGTCATAGGCAAGAGTAAAGGAATTTTGTTTATAGTCTGCTGCCATTGCTCCTCCTGAGGAAATATCAATAATTGTTAATAATAGCATTGCGTTGAAAATATTTAGTTTCATTTAGATATGCCTCCAGATATGGAAATACAAATTTAGGCCAATAAATAACTCATTATTTTGATGATAGTTTGTAACAGGCTGAAATGGAATACCGATTTCTCTCAATAAATTGCCTATTACTGCTTACGTGCTCGTTTATATCGATTTGGATGCAAAAAAGGTTGTCTAAAACTGCGGCTCCTTGTCCGGTGCACGCAGAACAATGCGGGTGATTTCCGACGCCGCGCCCAGGCGGCAGGAAAATCCGGACCAGAGCCCGGTCCCGGGACTGACGTAAAGCGTTGTGCCGTTAACGTCGTGCAAGCCCTGGACCAGTCCGCCGTTAAAAGACGCCAGGAGCCATTTCAAAAAAAACAGAAGACCGCCATGGGTATGCCCGGAAATCTGGATATCCGCGCGATCGTTGCCGGATGCGCTATCCGGCCGATGGGCCAGCAGCACCCGTAGCGCATCGGGTGCGCCATCCAGCGCCTTATGGACATCCGGCCCCGGCCCACCGAACCGTGTCCCGGTGGGATCCGGAATACCGGCAATCACCAGATCCGTTCCGCCGCCAACGGACAGTGTTTTGTGTTCATTGTGCAGCATGGTGACGTCCAACTGTTCAAAGACCGGCAGCCAATTCTGGACTTGAAAATAATATTCGTGGTTGCCGGTCACCCCGAATACGCCGTACCTGACGCGCAGTTCGCCAAGGGGCGCGATATCGTCTTTCAAAACATCCGGTGTCCCGTCGATCAGATCACCGGTCAGGGCCACGAGATCCGGATGCATGGCGTTGGTTCTTTCCACCACGCGCCGCAGCCATTCCCCTTTGAGGAAGGGGCCGATATGAATATCCGTAATCTGGATAATGGAAAAACCGTCCAGTGCCGCCGGAATCCGGGGCATGGATATCTCCACCGTGCGGACATCCGGCACGCGCACGGATTGCCAGGTTCCGAAAACAGCCAGTGCCAGTGCAGTTGATACAAACCCCGCAGATCGAACTTCAGGAGAAAACGGTAACCGCCAGGATGTACCCAGGCAGCGGCTTAGCCATAGCAGCAATGCCAATCCGTCCCTGAGCAGCAGCAGAAAGAACAGGATGATCATGGCGGCATAGAGCACTTCCATCAGCAGCAGGAGCGGCCCCGGCAGGTCGGGAGCGATAAACGAACCCCCAATCCGCTCATAGAATATGTATTTCAGACTGATGACCAGAAACAGGATGCCGACCGCGATCCGGGCCAAGGGCCTGCCGGACATGGAGCTGACAAGGCTGACGAGGATATAGGCCAGGATTAGCAGAGATGGGAGCACGAGTCGCATAAACAATCCTATTAAAGTTAAACGTGTTGGCCCTTATTTTCCCACACGTTTGGCGAGTTCCACGGGATAGCGATCCCCGGCAATCTCGATCTTTGAGAGTGCGTCATTCAAATCGCGCAATTCCCCAACGGTCAATTCAATTTCTGCCGCACCGAGATTTTCCTCCAAACGCGACAGCTTGGTTGTGCCGGGGATGGGAACGATCCATGGCTTCTGGGCCAGCACCCATGCCAGAGCAATCTGAGCCGGTGTGGCGTTTTTGCCTGCTGCAACCTCCTTGACTAGATTGACCAGGACCTGATTGGCATCGAGATTTTCCGGGGTAAAACGGGGAACGATACTGCGGAAGTCGTCCTTGCCAAAGGTTGCTGTCTTATCAAATTGTCCGGTGAGAAATCCTTTGCCCAGGGGGCTGAAGGGAACGAAGCCAACTCCGAGTTCCTCGAGCGTAGGTAGCAGTTCTTCTTCGGGCTCACGCCACATCATGGAATATTCGCTTTGAAGGGCGGCCAGCGGTAGTATGCCATGGGCGCGACGAATCGTCTGCACACCGGCCTCGGACAGTCCGAAATGTTTCACTTTTCCCTCGATGATCAAGTCCTTGACCGTGCCGGCGACGTCTTCAATCGGAACATTTGGGTCGACACGGTGTTGGTAGTACAGGTCAATCGCCTCGACACGGAGCCGCCTGAGCGAACCCTCTGTCACCTGGCGGATGTACTCGGGTCGACTGTTGAGAATCTGCTGGTTGTTGGCGAGCCCAAGCTCGAATCCGAATTTGGTAGCGATCACCACTTGTCCTCGGAAGGGTGCAAGTGCCTCGCCCACGATCTCTTCGTTCTCGGCGCCGTAGATTTGAGCGGTATCGAAGAACGTCACCCCTTTTTCCGCTGCCGCCCTCACAATCGCAATAGCCTTCTGTCTGTCCGTCGCAGGACCGTAACCATGGCTCAATCCCATGGCACCATAACCGATGGCTGACACTTCCAGGCCACTGTTTCCTAATTTCCGTTTTTGCATTTATTTTCCTCCTGTAGGTTTTCTCAATCGATGGTATAGAATGCCGATTGAAAGTTCCCGGAATGATGAGATTCGACTTTCATCAAAAACCCCTTCGGTCCGGCATGCTGACTTTTTATTGGATAATAATGCGTGGCCGGCCGGTCTTGAATACCTGATCCTCTTTAAATTTTGCCTATTTCTGCTACGATCTTTATTTTCAGGTAACTATTCAGCACATGTAACAAACGAGGGCATCTTGCCTTCAAATAATAGTCGCAATGCTTCGGATGAGCCGATGCCCTGTTTTCGACATGTGGAGAGGTAACTTCGAATTCGGCAAAAGATATTTGCTCCGGCCAT
>JANYAY010000063.1 GCA_025361065.1 Deltaproteobacteria bacterium | reverse complement strand
GCAAGGGGGTGGATGTTTTTTAAGTGGCTGTAATATTAATAATTTACACATTAGCACTTCTTAGTCCACCTCCGTCACCCCGTGACACCTCCGCCAGCGGAGGACACGAAATGGCAATTTATCCTATTGCGACACAGTCTCGCATGCCTGGGTGGGCTGGACGGAATGACAACATTGTTAGTTTTATGGAGCCAGGCAAAGTCTCTACAGTGCGCCTCGTAAACTTTGGAAAACGAAATGGTCTGATTTTAAAAAGGGAGATCATTTTCTTGGAGAAAATCAGTGATTAAAAACAGAAAATATTTTCGTCTCCTTGTCACCGCATTATTCTTCATTGCATTAATTCTGACAGCAACCTTGGCTTCTGCTGAAAAGTCTATCATGCAGGAAGCAATCCCCCTCATCGCTGATAATTATATTGATCAGCCGGAGATGTCCTTTCTGGCCGCACAGGCGCTCGAAGGCGCCAGGCTAAAACTGCAGCAGGAGAAAAAGGATATACCGGCAGGGAAAGATGCACCCGCAAATTCCGCAATGGATAAAAACGCAGTCATTACTTTTATCAAAGACGGCCTCACTAAATTATCCGACCAGTCGGGAATCTCTTATCGGGAGCTGGAATACGCCGCCTTGAAGAATCTAACCGTCTCCCTTGACCCGAACAGTGATTTCTTAACACCACTGGAAATGAAAGAACTGCTGACCGCTCAAAAAGGTGTTTTTGCCGGAGTGGGCATGGAAGTCAGCATAAAAGACAATGTACTGACAGTCGTAAGTCCCCTTGACGATTCTCCCGCTGGGGCGGCCGGGATTTTAGCCGGCGACCAGATTTTGCAGATTGACGATACACCCACAAAGAATCTCACAGTCATGCAATCAGTTAATTTGATCCGGGGCGAATCCGGCAGCACAGTGCGAATTCTCGTGATGCGCAAAGGGTTCGATAAATCCCGGGAATTTGCGATCAGGAGAGCTTTAATCAACATTAAAAGCGTTAAATACAAACAATTGGAAGAAGGAATCGGCTATCTGCGCATAACTTCATTTCAGGATAACACTTCCGACAAAGTAGAAGAAGCGCTCAATGCACTGGGTTCCCGCCGGCAGAAACTGAAGGGTTTGGTCATTGATTTGCGCAACAATCCGGGTGGACTACTCGACCAATCCATAAAAGTCGCCGATAAATTTATTGATAACGATCTGATTATAACTGTCCGGGGAAGAACTGCCAGCTCTGAAGCTAAACATACCGGAAAAACCCTGGGCACACATCCCCCCTACCCTGTCATTATCCTGATTAACAATGGCAGCGCGAGCGCGTCGGAAATTCTTTCCGGCAGCCTGAATTCCCATGGCAAGGCAGTGCTTGCCGGAGAAAAAACATTCGGGAAAGGCACCGTCCAGACAATCTATACTTTATCGGACGGTTCCGGATTGAAACTGACAACCCACCGGTATTATCTTCCTTCCGGCATGCCCGTCGGTCAGGGCATTAATCCTGATGTTGTTGCAGCGGAAAAAGAAGGCGAAGACTATCCGCTGTCTGTCGCCCAAAATGTTTTCCAAAAAATGATAAAAAGCGGACGCCCGGTTAATTCCGAAAAATTAATCACTCTCGCCAGGCAGACTATTCAGGCATCCGCAATTCCGACACAGACTGATACGCCGGCGAATAAAATTATTGCGCAACAGTCTGATACAACAGCAATCACCATTGAGAAGCCACTTTTTACAGCCGCCGAAAGAATCTGGACGGAAAATGATCTGGCCGTGATTATCGGTGTCGAAAAATATCAGGATTTGCCGGCAGCGGAATATTCGGCAAAAGACGCCCGGCTGGTTAAAGATTATCTGATCTCATTGGGATTAAAAGAGCGCAATGTCGAGCTTTTGTTAAACGAACGGGCGACTCTCTCCAGTATTAGAAAAACTCTGGAAACCTGGCTGCCTAACCACGCCAAGAAAAACAGCCGTGTGCTGATTTACTATTCCGGGCACGGGGCGCCGGAAGCTGCTTCCGGCGACGCCTACCTGGTTCCTTATGACGGCGATCCCGGTTATCTCAGTGATACCGGTTATTCGCTCAAACGCCTGTATGAGCGGCTGGGCCGCTTAAAGGTTGCGGAAGTAATCGTCGTGCTTGATTCGTGCTTTTCGGGAGCGGGCGGCAGAAGTGTGCTGGCCAAAGGAGCCCGGCCGCTGGTGATGATGGCGGAGACTCCGATTATTTCCGGCAATATGGTTGTTCTTTCCGCCGCGGAAGGAAATCAGATCAGCACCTCTTCGCCGGATAAAGGTCACGGCCTTTTCACTTATTATTTCTTGAAGGCTTTAAATGACGGCAAGAGAAACGTTTTGGATGTTTACGAATATATCAAACCGCAGGTAGAAGACGACGCCAAGGCACAAAACGTCCGGCAAACACCGCAAATCAGCCCGAAGGTGGAAAAGTTAAAGGGCAAATTCAGTCTGCGGAAGTAAGCCTTGGCCAACAACGAACAGACGCCGCAGTTGATTTTCTCGAATGACGAAAGGTAACTTAACATGAAGTTTAGAATCTCCAGCTTGCTGCTAATCACTATCTTATTAATAATGCTGAATGCGTGCGCCACTGTACCTCTGGCACAGCCGGAGGCTGACATCCAGATTAAGAACATGCCCCCTCCATCGGATAAAGCATTACTTTATGTGTATCGAGATAATCTGTTTGCCGGGTCGGCGGTTATTTACAATATCTACATTAATGAGCGGCGTATTGATGGCCGGTTGGCCGTAAACACCTTTTTAGCCGTGGCACTGGAACCGGGAGAATATCGCTTTTCGAATGTTCCGAGTCATCTGGAGGCGGCAGCGCTCCCATCTTTCCTTGCTGCAAATTATCTGCCCATTAATCTCAGCGCCGGTAACAAATATTATATCAAGATATCAGCTGCCCGAGATGCAAAGTTGTTTGCCTCAGCACCGGAAGCATTTAACGATGCCAAACTGATCCATAACTATGGACAGCCGGCAACGATCGCTGCGGCTAAGAGCAAAGGACGGGAAGTTTCTCCTCCAATCATTGAACGAAAACCGATCGCCAAGTCAGACATCGATGTTCTTCCTTCAACCAGACTCAAAACAAACGGAAACAGTTACGCCGTTGTCATCGGCATTGAGGAATATCGAGAAACATTACCGAACGCGGAATACGCCGCAAACGATGCTCGTCTGGTCGCTGAATATCTTACAAAATCACTCGGCGTTCCTGAGGAGAATCTGATAATTCTGACCAATAGTAAAGCGACAAAGAGCGATATGGAAAAATATTTCCACAAATGGCTGCTCAATAACGTAACCAAGGAAAGCGATGTTTTTATCTATTTCTCCGGCCACGGCGCACCTGATCATTCGGGTGGCGATGCCTATCTTGTCCCCTTCGACGGAGACCCCACATATATTGCTGAAACCGGCTATCCGCTTCATCGGCTTTATGAAGTCCTGAACAAATTGCCTTCAAAAAGAAACGTGGTGATTTTGGATTCCTGTTTTTCGGGCGCCGGCAATCGATCAGTTATTGCCAAAGGATTGAGACCGCTTGTCGTCATGGCGGCAAATCAGGAGATAGTTGGAACCAATACTACAGTTCTGTCTGCATCCACCGGCAACCAGGTCAGTTCGACATACATGGAAAAAGGTCATGGTTTGCTGACCTATTTTATCTTAAAGGGAATTAAAGAGGAGCCCATCCGGAATCACGACGGCTATATCGACATGGAAATACTTTATCCTTATGTGAAACAAAATGTGGAGCGCATTGCTCGAAAACAGTACAATAACGAACAAACACCTCAATTATGGAGAGGAAAGCAAAGATTCGGAGAGGGAAAGTAAGAATACCATGAAAAAACTACTTCTAATAACGCTCGCAATTATCCTGATTCCTTTTTCCACATATGCTGCCGAAAAATCTCTCTGGGTAACAGCCACAGGTGAATCATATCAGGGAGAAACGGAAACACCCAAAGAAGTTATTCAAAGAGCAAAACGCGACGCCCAAAACAAGGCCATTGAACAGGCGACCGGAGTATTTTTGAAATCACACACATTAGTCCATAACAGCCAGGTTGCCGATGATTTGATCTATGCTGCCGTCCGCGGGAAAATAAGCGAAATGATCATTTTAAATTCGGAGTGGGATAAGCAGGATCGTAATTTATACCGGATCAGGATTAAGGCACTGGTGGAGCCATTATATCCCGAAAAGGGAAAAGGCCTCCTGGCCAAACTTAATCTTTCCAAAACAAAACTTACGGAAGGAGAAGAAGTCAAAGTCCATTATGAAACCAGCAGCGATTGCTATGTTTATCTTTTTTCCGTCGCTGCAGATGGATCGGTTACCTTACTGTTCCCCAATTCCCAGGATCAGGAAAACAAAGTTGCCGGGGGGAAAGTTTACGAATTTCCGGCAGCCCAGAGCAACATCCGCCTTAAAGCAATGTTTCTACCCAATTTCCGCGGTAAAACAGCTGACGAGAAGATAAAACTTATTGCTACGAAGAATAAAGAAAATCTTCTGCCACTGGGTTTTAAAGAAGGGATGTTTCAGGCTTATGATGCCAACTCCACCGGTCTCATCAGCGAGCTGGTTAAAAGACTAAACACAATTGAACCATCCGAATGGGCGGAAGCAACGGCTGAATACATCATCCGACGGATACCCTGAAGGGCACGAAAGCCGGAATCCGGCATCATCAAAAACTTGTCAGATGCCGACCCGCGTAAACTGACAGCTTAAAGTAACGAGAGGTCACAGGCCGTAAAAGAAGTTAACGGAATAGTCGTTGTCAGACTTCGGAGGAAGACATCAATGAAAAAATTATCAATAGCATTGGTTTTATTCATAATGGGGTGTGCAGGAATACCCGATAATGTGCAACCCGTTGACAATTTTATATTGCAGAAATATCTGGGGAAGTGGTACGAAATTGCACGACTGGATCATGCATTTGAAAAAGGTTTGACCCAAGTGTCGGCAGATTACAGTTTGCGGGATGATGGCGGGGTCAAAGTATTAAACCGCGGTTATTCCACTAAAGAAAATTCATGGAAAGAAGTCGAAGGAAAGGCTTATTTTGTAAGAGGATCAAATCAGGGTTACCTGAAAGTTTCTTTCTTTGGCCCCTTTTATGGTTCCTATATCATTTTTGGACTGGACCGGGAGAATTATCAATATTCACTCGTCTGCGGGCCTGACAAATCTTATTTATGGATTCTGGCGAGAGGACCGAAAATAAAAGAAAGTATAAAAGATATGCTCATAGCAAAAGCGGCAGCAGCGGGTTTTGACACAAGCAAATTGATATTTGTCGCTCATAACTAATCTTCCGGCCATAATATTCTTAACTTCCGCGGTGGAGATTAAACGTTGATCTGTCCAAAATGTGGAACAGAGCAGAAAGAAGAAAATCCGGAGTGCAGGCATTGCGGCGTTATTTTTGCCAAGCTGACGCCGGAAGACTTCTCCCCTGCCCCTCCGGAAATCGAGATGAAGTCTGCAGACGCACCCCGGGACGCAGAATGGACCAATACGATAAAGGACTATCTCCTCGGTCCCAAGCAGGAAGAAAACCCCTTTTTCTGGATGGGCAGAATTCTCGCCTACTTGATAATTTTAATTTGGGGATGGAAATTCATTACGACGCCTGTGGCCGGCGATTATTTTGCCCAAACCTTCCTGCACGGGGTCAATCTGGTCTTTCATGAAGCCGGCCATGTTATTTTCAGTTTTTTCGGAAATTTCATCGGCGTATTCGGCGGAACGCTGGGGCAGATCGTAATGCCTCTCATCTGCCTGGGCACTTTTCTCTTTTACCGCAATCCCTTTGCCGCGGCTGTAGCACTCTGGTGGACGGGACAGAGCTTCATGGATATTGCGCCTTACATCAATGACGCCCGGGCATTGCAACTGCCTCTTCTCGGCGGTAACATCGGAAGCGACAACCCCGACTTTCACGACTGGCATCACCTTCTGCGGGACATGGGATTACTCCAATACGATCACAGCCTGGCAGTATTTTCCAATCACACAGGTGTCTTGCTGATGTTCCTTTCTTTCTTATGGGGAGGTTATCTGCTGTACCGTCAGTATAAATCTATCAACTTAGGCAAAGTATCAAACTGACTTTCGGGGTTATGTCTACCCTGTTTGCCTACAATTCATCACCTATTGATTATTACTCTTGTGGTTTTAAAGTAAATTTGTCATGATATTTATTATTCAGTAATTCCGACATAAACTTTTATCATGTAATTTAACTATGCCTATAAAAATACTTCTCATAACACCTCCCTTTACCCAGCTCAATACCCCTTATCCGGCAACGCCTTATTTAAAGGGTTTTTTGCAAGCGCAAGGCTATGAAGTGTTTCAGGCTGACCTCGGCATTGAACTGATCAATACAATTTTTTCCCGGGCCGGTTTCCAGGAACTCTTTGACTCCATTTCGCAGGCCGGCAGAAAGATTTCCCCAAATTCCCGTCGCATTATCAAAAATAAAGCAGACTACATTCAGACCATAGACCAGGTAATGAGTTTCTTGCAGTACCGTGACAATACGCAAGCCTCGCTCCTGGGCAATGAAACATTTTTACCGCGAGCATCCCGCTTTAATCACCTGCCTGATCTGGAATGGTCCTTTGGAAACATCGGGGTGAATGATCAGGCCCGGTTTCTGGCAACACTGTATATTGAGGATGTCGGCGATCTCATTAAAGATGCGGTAACGCCATATTTTGGTTTCAGCCGGTATGCGGAAGCGCTGGGAATGGCGGCGCATTCTTTTGCACCGCTTCAGAAAGCTCTACAGCAGACGGAAAATATCATTGAAGCCTGGTTGCTGAAATTGCTCGCCAACCATATCGAACATTATCATCCCGCTGTTGTGGGGCTAACCCTACCCTTTCCCGGAAATCTCTATGCGGGATTAAAATGCGCTCAATTTATCAAAAAACATTTTCCCCACATTAAAATCGTTGCCGGTGGCGGATTTGTGAATACGGAACTGCGGAACTTATCAGAACCGGCGATCTTTAATTACCTGGATTTCATTACCCTGGACGATGGCGAACGTCCTTTTTTAAGCATTCTGGAGTTTCTCCAGGGTAAAAAGAACCAGGAACAGCTGACAAGAACGTTTATCCGTATGGAGGATAAAGTTCGGTATATCAAT
Organism: Deltaproteobacteria bacterium; assembly: GCA_025361065.1. Classification (GTDB taxonomy): domain Bacteria; phylum Desulfobacterota; class Syntrophia; order Syntrophales; family Smithellaceae; genus MVRV01. The sequence goes on along the minus strand of JANYAY010000063.1, from coordinate 1,448 downwards.
GATGATAAGGAACACGATTTTCACCATGCCGACACCGGCTGTCCGGATTACTCCGACCTCCTCTTAGACAAATATCTTTCTTTGATTGAAATAGCCAATCCCATGCACCGCTTGTGGAGCGACGGATGCTGGAATAAGCTTACCCTGGCCCATGGCTGTTACTGGCATAAGTGCTCCTTTTGCGATACCTCGCTGCCGTACATAAAGCGCTTTGAAAGCGCCCCCGCCGCAGTCCTGGTGGACCGAATCGAGCAGGTGATCACTCAAACAGGACACCGTGGTTTTCATTTTGTGGACGAGGCTGCGCCGCCTGCGGTCCTCAAAGACGTGGCCAGAGAATTGCTGAGAAGAAAAACGGGGATTTCGTGGTGGACCAATATCCGTTTCGAAAATGCTTTCACCGAAGACCTCTGCCGGTTATTGGCAAAGTCCGGCTGCATTGCCGTGAGCGGTGGACTGGAAACGGCCTCGGACAGACTTTTGCAGTTAATGAATAAAGGCGTGACCATTCGTCAGGCGGCCCGGGTATGCGACCACTTCACCAAGGCCGGCATCATGGTGCATGCGTATCTCATGTACGGCTTCCCGACACAAACCGGGCAAGAAACCATCGATTCCCTGGAGATCGTCCGTCAGTTCTTTCGAGAGGGGCTTATACAATCCGCTTTTTGGCATTTGTTTACCGCCACGGCTCATAGCGATGTGGGGAAAAATCCGCAGAAATATTCTTGTACGATATTTGACCATCCTGCCGGCGGTTTTGCCAATAATGATCTTGTGCACGTTGATCATCGTGGCTGTGCGCATCATGCTTTTACGCAAGGTTTGAATAAAGCGGTTTATAACTTTATGCATGGTATCGGTACGGACATGGCAATAGAGGATTGGTTCGATTTTCCCGTGCCGGCAAGTGCGGTAAAAAGAAATTATGTAAAACAGGCGATCAATGCTAAAAAACAATGAAATTCTTTCGTTTTTCTAAAAACTAAAAATAATCAATGGAGAAACCTTCGAATTTCTTTTGTTCACACTATCTTTTATGTCATTCCATTCTTTTTGATCAATAAAGCCGTCATTGTTTTTATCCAGAAACTTAAATCTCTTTTCAGCGGCCCCGGTGAACTCCTCTTGAGAAATTTTTCCGTCCAAAATAATATGTACGGTTGTCCCCATTTTTTTCTTGCTTCCCCAAGCATCGCCAATCCTTACAACCATTTGATTTACACCCTGACGAGAAGCTGAGCCGGATCAGCCCAGCGGGTTGCGCTCGGCTTTGGCGTCTTGTTATGTGACATTTAGAATACCTCTGCATTTTGGAAAATTTGGACATCCCCAAAATTGCTTTCCAGCATTTTGACCATTTTTTGCTTCTCTCAGCACCATGGGGCTACCACACTTTGGACAGATATTTTTCTTCTTCTTTTCGCTTACGATATAATTGACATGTT